>JBIKUT010000220.1:0-4288 GCA_044347465.1 Ramlibacter sp. | reverse complement strand
GCGCGCGGCCGACAACTTCTATTACTTCGCCGAGATGTGCACGCGGGTCGACGGCCACACCTATCCCACGCCCACGCATCTGAACTACACGCTGTTCCACCCAGTGGGCGTCTGCGCGCTCATTTCGCCTTGGAACGTGCCCTTCATGACTGCCACTTGGAAGGTCGCGCCCTGCCTGGCCTTTGGCAACACCGCGGTGCTCAAAATGAGTGAGTTGTCGCCCCTGACCGCCGCGCGTCTGGGCGAATTGGCCTTGGAGGCGGGCGTGCCCGCCGGCGTCCTGAACATCGTCCACGGCTACGGCAAAGAGGCCGGCGAGCCGCTGGTGCGTCACCCCGACGTACGCGCCATCTCCTTCACCGGGTCGACGGCCACCGGCAACCGCATCGTCAAAGAGGCCGGCCTGAAAAAATTCAGCATGGAACTGGGCGGCAAGAGCCCCTTCGTCATTTTTGAAGACGCCGACCTGGACCGCGCTCTGGACGCTGCGGTGTTCATGATCTTCTCCAACAACGGTGAACGCTGCACCGCCGGCAGCCGCATCCTGGTGCAGCGGTCCATCTATGCCAGCTTCGTCGAGAAGTTCGTCGCCCGCGCCAAGAAGATCACGGTAGGCGACCCGCTCGATGAAACAACCATCATCGGCCCCATGATCTCGCAGGCCCACCTGGCCAAGGTGCGCAGCTACATCGAGCTGGGCCCGAAGGAAGGCGCCACTCTTTTGTGCGGTGGCCTGGGCACGCCGGATCTGCCGGCGCGCGTGCAAAAGGGCAACTACGTGCTGCCCACCGTATTTGCCGATGTCGACAACCGCATGAAGATCGCCCAGGACGAAATCTTCGGCCCGGTCGCCTGCTTGATCCCGTTCGAGGACGAGGCCGACGCGATCCGCATCGCCAATGACATCGCCTATGGTCTGTCCAGTTATGTCTGGACCGAAAACATCGGCAAGGCCCATCGCGTAGCCGCCGCCGTCGAAGCTGGCATGTGCTTCGTGAACAGCCAGAACGTGCGTGACCTGCGCCAGCCCTTTGGTGGCACCAAGGCCTCGGGCACCGGCCGCGAGGGCGGCACTTGGAGCTACGAGGTTTTCTTAGAACCCAAGAACGTCGCTGTGTCGCTGGGCGGCCATCACATCCCGCACTGGGGCGTCTGAACAGGAGCCACACCATGGGCAAGCTCGCACTGGCCGCCAAGATCACCCATGTGCCCTCGATGTACCTGAGCGAGCTGGACGGCCCGCGCAAGGGCACGCGCCAGGACGCCATCGACGGCCACCACGAGATCGATCGGCGCTGCCGTACGCTGGGTGTAGACACGATCGTGGTGTTTGACACGCACTGGCTGGTCAACGCCAACTACCACATCAACTGCGCGCCCCACTTCAAGGGCCTGTACACCAGCAACGAGTTGCCGCATTTCATCAGCAACATGGGCTTCGAGTTTCCAGGCAACCCCAAGCTGGGCCAGCTCCTGGCGAAAACCTGCAACGAATGGGGCGTCGAAACCCTGGCGCATGACGCCACCACGCTCAATCCGGAGTACGGCACGCTGGTTCCCATGCGGTACATGAACCAGGACCAGCATTACCAAGTGGTGTCGGTCTCGGCCCTGTGCATGGCGCACTACCTCCATGACAGCGCCCGTCTGGGCTGGGCCATTCGCCGCGCCATCGAAGACCACTACGACGGCACGGTGGCGATCTTCGCCAGCGGCTCGCTCTCCCACCGCTTCGCGCAAAACGGCCTCGCACCCGAGTACGGATTCAAGATCTGGAGCCCCTTCCTAGAGGCGCTCGACCGCGACGTCGTGCGCATGTGGCAAGCCGGCGAATGGACAAACTTTTGCGGCATGCTGCCCGAGTACGCCGCCAAGGGCCACGGTGAAGGCTTCATGCACGATACCGCCATGCTGCTAGGCGCTCTGGGCTGGTCGGCCTACGACGGCAAGGCCGACGTCGTCACCCCCTACTTCGGCGCCTCGGGTACCGGCCAGATCAACGCGATCTTCCCCGTCACGCCGCAAGATGGCGCGGCGATTCCGAAAGCACAAGCCTCCGCCGCCGAGGGCTACACCGCCATCACCAGCCGCCTGTGACGCGCACGCCATGCCGCACCTCGTCATCCTCTACACCCCCAACCTCGACCCGGCTGCGGGCATGACGACCCTGTGCCGTACGCTGGCCGACGCCATGCTGCAGGTGCGTGACGAAGCGGGCCAACAGGCCTTTCCCACCGGCGGCACCCGCGTGCTGGCCTATCCCGCCGCGCACTACGCGGTGGCCGACGGACAAGGCGACTACGGCTTCATCTACATGAATCTGCGCATGGGGACCGGCCGCAGCGATGCCGTCAAGCAGCGCGCCGGCGACGCGATCCTGGCCGCCGCACGCACGCACCTGGCCCCTTTATTCGCCCAAGCCCCATTGGGCCTGACCGTGCAAGTCGATGAGAGCCCGGGCCAGGTCTACGACGGCAAGCACAGCACCCTTCACCCTCTTTTCAACAAGGCTTGATCCATGTTTTCCGAAGAACTGACCGCTCAACTCGCCGCCGAGCTCGATCAGAGCGAGCGCACCCGTGTGCAGGTCGAGCATTTCAGCAAGCGCTACCCCGGCATGACCATCGAAGACGGCTACGCCGTCTCGCGCGCCTGGATGAAACTCAAGGCGGCCCAGGGCCGCACTGTGATCGGTCACAAGATCGGCCTGACCTCACGCGCCATGCAAATTTCCAGCCAGATCACCGAGCCCGATTACGGCACCTTGCTCGATGACATGCTGTATGGCCCCGGCGACATCCCCCAGGACCGCTTCATCGCACCGCGCGTGGAAGTCGAACTGGCCTTCGTTCTGAAAAAGACGCTGCAAGGCGACAAGATCAGCGTCGACGACGTGTTGGACGCCACCGACTATGTGACGCCCGCCATCGAAATCATCGACTCGCGCATCGAGCAATTCGACCGTCACACCAAGGTCATGCGCAAGGTCTTCGACACCATCTCCGATAACGCCGCCAATGGGGGCATCGTGCTGGGTGGAAACAAGGCCAAGCCCCGCGACCTGGACCTGCCCTGGTGCGGCGCCATCCTGCGCCAAAATGGCGTGGTGGAAGAAACCGGCCTGGCCGCGGGCGTACAGGGCCACCCTGCCATCGGTGTGGCCTGGTTGGTGCAAAAACTCGCGCCCTGGGGCGAACGCCTGGAAGCGGGCGAGATCGTGCTGGCCGGCTCCTTCACCCGCCCGGTCGCAGCCCGACGCGGCGACCGTTTCGAGGCCGATTACGGTGCCCTGGGCGCCTTCTCCTTTCAATTCGTCTAATCACCATGACCGCCCCCCAACCCACCCCCGTCAACACTTTCAAGCAAGCCCTGCGCGCCGGCCAACCCCAGATCGGTCTGTGGGTGTCGCTGGCCGAGGCTTATGTCGCCGAGCTGCTGGCAGGTTCCGGCTTCGACTGGATGCTGCTCGATGGCGAGCACGGTCCCAACGACGTGCGCTCCATCCTGTCGCAGCTGCAGGCCGTCGCGCCCTACCCGGTCGCCCCGGTCGTGCGTCCCGTCATCGGCGAGACCGCCCTGATCAAGCAGTACCTGGACCTGGGCGCGCAGACGCTGCTGATTCCCATGGTCGAAACCCCCGAACAGGCGGCGCAGCTGGTACGCGCCTGCCGCTACCCGCCCGAAGGCGTGCGTGGCGTGGGCGCCGCAGTGGCTCGCGCCTCACGCTGGAACTTGTACACCGACTACCTGCATAAGGCCGACGACGAGATCTGCCTGTTGGTGCAGGTTGAGACCGCCAGCGCCGCGGCGCGCCTAAAGGAAATCGCTGCGGTGCCCGGCGTCGACGGCGTGTTCTTCGGCCCCGCCGATTTGTCGGCTTCCATGGGTCATCGCGGCAACCCCGGCCATCCTGAGGTGCAAAAGGTCATCGAGGAAGGCATTGCCACCGTGCGCGCTGCCGGCAAGGCTGCCGGCATCCTCACCGTGGACACCACACTGGCCCGGCGCTATCTGGAGCTCGGCGCGCTGTTTGTCGCCGTGGGCGTGGACACCACCTTGCTGGCGCGCGCTTCGCGCGAGCTGGCGGCTACTTTCAAGGGTGGCGCAGCGACGGCTGGCAAGTCGGGCAGCGCGTACTAATCACATCGCTGGCGGCCTGCACTTGCTGCATCTGCGTGAACCCCACCAGCAAGCAGCGGGACGCTCAGCAGCGTCAATCGCGAATGTCGCAGATTCAATCTCCCAGAATCTCCTTGAGCACCGCCGGGTCACTCACGATCTGCGCGAG
>JBIKUT010000158.1:0-5547 GCA_044347465.1 Ramlibacter sp. | reverse complement strand
GCTCGTTCTGCGGAAAGAGCGACCGCAGCTTGTCCAGATCCAGTTCCTTCCACACCGCCATGCGGGACGAGAACGCAGCCTTCAGCACCTCGGGGTCGTAGCGCAGCGCCTCAGGCACATTCTCGATACACCACCCATTGCGTTTCAGGCATGCCACGAGGAAACGCTTGTCCGAACGCACCTTGCGCGGGACCTGCGCAATCAGTCGGCGCGGCATACCGATACGCTCGTTGGCGGCAGCCCCTAGGCATTCCAGCAAGAAGTCGATATCCGACACCAGAGGTTCCGCTAGGCCGGCCGCGGCTTCCTCAGAGCCTGCAACCAGGGCCGCGCGCATGAAGTCGCGGTCGCTGAAAAAGGACTTGTCGGCATAGCGCAACGCGGATGCGGTACGCGCCACTGCGGTAGACACGACCTCGCGGTCAGCGCGCAAGTCGGCACTGGCCGCGCTCAGGAAGTAACCATCACGGGCGACGATGGCCAGTACGAATTCCCGGTCAGTCCACAGCCCGGGCGCCGCCACCTTTTCGATCTGGCCGACGAACTGCACCCGCCCCAGGAGTCCCAGGACGAAGCCTGGATCCTCGCGCAGGGCGGAGGGAATCGCCTCCGGCGGGCTGTTGGGTCCGATGTTCTCAAGAATGAAGTCCGCGTCGGCCTGCCACTGGGGTCCCAGGTGGGTCAGGGCCTGGCCCTCTGTAACCTCCATGACCTTGGCCAGGAACTTGCGATCATTCATCAGCTTGGCACTGGCCAGCCCCATCCAGTCGCCCCGGTCTTTCGCATAGAACTTGCTGCGCGCGTAATCCACTTCGGCCAGTGCCGCCATGAGCGCCGCGTTGTCATTGCAGGCCACCAACCTGTCCTTGAATCCGACCAAGTTCCGGGTCTGTTGCTCGACCACGTAAGGGCTGTTTGGAGTGTCCTTGAGCGCCTTGAGGATCTTCCGCAGTTCTGTCTTGAGGGTCGTCACCTCCGCCGCTGCAACCCCCTTTTGCGAGGCCAGTGCAATCCGTTGGACATCCTTGATCGCCGCCGTAGCCGCCGCCCGATAGTCCGGGCGATAGCCCTTGAGGCGAGCAATGGCCTGCTTCGCGAACTCCTTGTCCTGGCGCAGCGCTAGGCTAGCAAATTCGAAGCCCATAGCAGGCACGTAGTTGAGGGAGGGTCGGAACATCGCGTGCATCACGACCTCCGGGTCTGCGCGCAGCGCCTCGGACGCGTACTGCAGCGACGGCGCGTCGTGCGTCAGGATCTCAAGCACCACCTCGCGGTCGTCCGCATAGGCGGGCAGGTACTGCAAGATACCGTCCTTGGCGTTGTTCTCTGTCACGAAGTCCAGAACGAAATCACGGTCCTTCAGCAGGCGCGGCGGCACGTGCTGCACGGCCCCGGTCTTGGAGCCGTAGGCGATATCGATCCATTGGCGATCGCTACGCTGCTTATCGGGCACATGGGCCAGGGCTAAACCGTCGCTCCCCAGGGCTGCGCGCAGCACGTCGTTGTCCGCCCTTAGGCGCTCGCTGGCATGTTCCAGGTTGCGGCCGCCCGCGTAACGGGAGACGAAGGCCATCACCACGTCCTTATCGTCACGCAACGCATCGGACATGTATTGCAGGGCCGATGGGTCGTCGTTCACTTCGGCCAAGGCCAGGGCGAAGGCCTTGTCCTGTCGTAGCGACTCGGCGGCATGCATTAAGTTCCGCGCCAGGCCCTTGCCGTGTGTACAGGCGGCCTTGACGACCTCAGGATCTGCGCGCAAGGCAGCAGGCTTGACCTGGTCCAGGGTGTGCTCGCCCCGGTACAGGGTGAAGTGGTAGACCGCTTCGTACTTGTTCATGTGTGGGCGCTCTCCGACGGGTTGTCAATTGTGATGCCTTGGCTTTTACCCCCTAAGCCCACTCAATTTTCATCCAATAGGTTTAATGCCCTCCCGCCGACGCGATGCGCAGATCCTGGGCAACAATCACCCGCCGCGCCCCCAAGGGCAGCACCCGCACCCTCGTGACCTGAAGCCCTCGTGTCGTCCCAACGTACCATCCGCATCTTTTTAAGCAGCACCTTCCGCGACTTCGCTGAGGAGCGCGATCTGCTGGTGCGACGGGTCTTCCCCGAACTGCGTGCACGCCTGAAGGACCGCTTCGTCGAACTGGTCGATGTCGACCTACGCTGGGGCATCACCGCCGAACAGGCCGAACGGGGCGAGGTCTTGCCGATCTGCCTGACCGAGATCGACCGCGCACGCCCCTTCTTCATCGGCATGCTGGGCGAGCGCTATGGGTGGGTGCCGCCACCGGGCAGCTATGCGCCCGACCTGCTGGAGCGCCAGCCCTGGCTGATGCAGCACCAGGGAGGCGCCAGCGTGACCGAGCTGGAAATTCTGCACGGCGCGATCAACCAGCCTGGCATGCGCGGGCGCGTGGCCTTTTACTTTCGCTCGACGGCCTACGCCAAACAAAAGGGCGGCGACTACCTGCCCGCCGGTGCACAAGATCGCCAACGCCAGCGCGATCTGAAGCAACGCATACGCGCCAGCGGCCTGCCTGTGACCGCCTACCGCGACCCCCAGGACTTCGCACAGCGACTCACGCGCGATCTCTGGGTCGTGCTCGATCGTGCGTTCCCCGCCGCCAGCGTGCCCGACGCCTTCGAGCGCGAGCGCCTGCGTCATGAGGCCTACGCCTTGCCGCGTCAGCGCCTGTACCTGGGCGGCGAGCGTCATCTGGCGACGCTCGAGCGTCTGCTGCAAGAGGGCCACCCGCAGATCCTGATCGAAGGCGCCTCGGGCGGCGGCAAGAGCGCCCTGATCGCCAATGCCCTGCACGCGCACCGCCAGGCCTACCCGCACGACCTCGTGCACACGCACTACCTGGGCGCCAGCGCCGAAGCGGCCGACCCGCACACCCTGGTGCGACGGATGTTCGAGTTCATACGGCGCACCACCGGCAGCCCGGATGCCATCGCCGACGACCCGCAGAAGCTGATGGACAGCCTGCCGGCCTGGCTCGCCACCGCCAGCGCCTGGACCCGCGATCACCCGGTGCGCTGGATCTTTGCGTTCGACGCCTTGAACAGCCTGTCCGATCTGCAGGACCTGCGGTGGTGGCCGCCCTTCATCCCACCGGGTGTGCACTTGATCGTCTCGTGTCTGCCCGGTCGTGTGTCTGAGGCGCTGTGCCCTCCGTCCGCGACAGACAGCACGTGGCAGCGGCTTGAGGTACGACCCCTCACCGCGTCCCAGCGGCGCGACCTGCTGGTGCGCTATCTGGCGCGTTTCAACAAGACGCTGCCCGGTCCCTTGCTCGAGGCCACACTGGCCCACCCGCTGGCGGGCAATCCTCTTTTTCTGCGCACGCTGGCCGAAGAACTACGGCTATTTGGCGTTCACGAGCAACTGGCGCGCGGCGTAGCGCACTACCTGGCCAGTCAGACGCTGCACGACCTGTTCGAGCGCGTCCTGCAACGGGTCGAAAGCGACTGTGGCCGGCAGGCCGTCAAGACCGCACTCGTGGCCCTGTGGGCCAGCCGCGCCGGCCTGCGCGAAAAAGAACTCCTGGATATGGCCCGCCTGCAACCCGCGCAGTGGGCCGCCATCCGCAACGCGCTGGACGAGGCCTTGCTCGAGACCGGCGGGCGCCTGATCTTCGCGCACGACTACATGCGCCAGGCCGTCATGCAGCGTTATCTGGCAGACACCTCACGCCAGCGGCAGGCCCACCGCGCGCTGGCGCGCTGGTTCGCCAGTCAGCCCGCCGATGCCCGCCGCGCCGAAGAAGAACCTTTCCAATGGCGCCAGGCCGGCGAGTGGACGCGTCTGCATCGTTGTCTCACGGATCGGGACGTGTTCCTCGCGTTTCGTCAGGCCTTGCCCTGGCACACGCTGCTGGCCTATTGGCTGGACCTGGCCCAGCACCGGGGCCTGCAGGTCGAAGACGGCTACCGCCGCGCCTGGGCGCGTTGGAGTCGCGGCCAGGAGATGCCGCAGCGCCTGGGGGCCGGCGCGGCCCTTCAAACCTTCCTGTCCGCCGCCGGCTGCTGGGGACCTTTCGCGGTCAAGCTGGCGCGCCAGTGCGTGACCTGGCTGGAAGCCATGGAAGGCGCTGACGGCGACACCGCCCGCAAGGCGCGTCTGGAATACGCCGATCTGCTGATCGAACGCGGGGACCACACACAGGCCGAGCGTCTGCTGCGGCGCCTGCTTGAAGATCTCCAATCGCGTCCCCCGGTGGAACGATCTAACCTCGTCGCCGACGCACACCATGGTCTGGCCGACCTGCATTTCAGTCGAAATGAATTCGACCAAGCACTGCCGCTGTACCAGGAGGCCTTGCGAATCCAGGAGGCCCAGTACGGCCCCCAAAGCATCGAAGCGGCCCGTTGCTTGAGTGGAATCGGCCTGGCACTGCACGACCTCGGACAACTGGCGCAGGCCCGCGAACCGCTCGAGCGCGCGCTCGTGATCGCGCGCAGGGTCTATGGCCAGCAACACCGCGACACGGCCACCGCCATCAACAACCTGGCTCGCCTGCTGTCCGACATGGGCGAGATCGAAAATGCCCGCAACTTCTTCCAGCAGTCCATGCAGACGTTTGGCGATCTGTTCGGACCCGAGCATCCCAACGTCGCACTGCCTCTGGGCAATCTGGCCAGCCTGGAGCTGCAGCAAAAGAACCTGGACGCCGCCCGCCCGCTGTACGAGAAAAACATCCGCCTGATCGAGCAACAGCTCGGTGCGCAGCATCCTTCGCTGGCCAATCCCCTGATCAACCTGGCCGAGGTCCTGCGATTGAGCGACGAGCCGGAACCAGCCGTTGACCTGCTGCGCCGGGCCAGCGCCATTTTGGAGAGCGTGCACGGGCCGATGCATCCGCGCAATGCGCAATGCCTGTACCTGCTGGCGCACATCCTCAAAGGCAGCCAGCGCCACGAAGAGGCGCTAGAGGTCATGGCCCGCGAGCTGGCGATCGTCGAACACACCGAGGGGCCCGAGTCGGACTCCTTCATCATCAGCCTGCAGCAGCGGGGGGATTTGCTGGCCTCGCTCCAACGCGCAGATGAAGCGGCGCCGCCCCTGGAGCGCGCACTCGCCCTTGTGCGCCAAAAGTATGCCGCCGACTCCCCGCAAGTCGCGGCGGTCTCGGCCTCGCTGGCCATGGTGCGCCTCATGCAAGGCCAATGGCAGGCCGCCGAGCCGCTCTTGGTGGCGGCGATCTCTCGCCCCGGCATGCGGCAGGTGCTGGTCGCCCTCTACGAGAAAACCGGGCAAGCCGATAAGGCCGCCCAGTACCGCGTTAACCCCGCCAGCGACCCCGCCGATTGAAAGTGATTTAATTTCGCCCTTATTCCCTTTCTAGCTCTGATGAAAACTTATCGAATCGCGACCATCCCCGGCGACGGCATCGGCAAAGAAGTCATCCCCGCTGGCCAGGAAGTCATGCAGGCGCTGGCGGGCGCTTTGGGTGGCTTTCAGTTCGAGTTCGAGAACTTCGGCTGGGGCGGCGACTACTACCGCGCTCACGGAAAAATGATGCCCGACGACGGCCTGCA
>JBIKUT010000390.1:0-2503 GCA_044347465.1 Ramlibacter sp. | reverse complement strand
CCGGTCGCGGTCGCCGAGGGCGTGGGCGAGTACGCCGAGTCCGTGCGCGGCGCACAGGCCGCCCAGGCCATCGAGGCGCAGGCGCGCGCCAAGCTGGCACAGCAATCGGTGCGCATTCACGAGGTCGAACAACTCTCGCTCGAAAACGAGCGCCTGCGCAAACTGCTGGAGCTGCGTGAGCGCGTGACCACGCCCGCCCAGGCGGCCCAGGTGCTCTACGAAGCGGCCGACGTCTACTCGCGCAAGGTCATCGTCGACAAAGGCATGATCCACGGCATCGAATCGGGCTCGCCGGTGATCGACGAGTTGGGTGTACTCGGACAGATCACGCGCGTGTATCCCGCCGTCAGCGAGGTCACACTCGTCACCGACCGCGACCAGGCCACGCCCGTACTCAATGCACGCACCGGCGCACGCAGCGTGGCCCATGGCGACACCTCAGGCCTGCATCCAGGCCTGCTGGAGCTGCGCTTCATGGCGGCCAACGCCGACGTGCAGGCCGGCGACCTGCTCACCACCAGCGGCGTCGACGGCGTCTACCCGCCGGGCCTGCCGGTGGCCCAAGTCGAGAAGATCGAACGTCGCGCCGACTCCGCCTTCGCGCGTATTCACCTCACACCCCGCGCCGCGGTCTCTGGTGCGCTGCATGTGATGGTGCTCAAACCCGTGGGCGAGCAACTGCCCCCGCGACCCGCTGCCGAGGCCTCGGCACCCGCACCCGCCAAGCCCGGAGGCCGCAAATGATCATGCCTCGTGGCAAACAGCTGTTGCTGCCCGCGCGGCCCGCCTTCATCTGGGGCAGCCTGCTGGTCGCCCTGCTGGTGAACATGCTGCCGCTGGGACGCCAGCCCTGGATGCCCGACCTGCTGGCCCTGGTGCTGGTGTTCTGGAGCGTGCACCAGCCCCTGCGTATCGGCATTGCCACCGCCTTCCTGTTCGGGTTGGTCATGGACGTGCACCAGACCGCGCTGCTCGGGCAGCACGCGCTGGCCTACACCGCCCTGTCCTATTTCGCGATCATGGTGCACCGGCGCCTGCTGTGGTTCACCGTGCCCTCGCAGGCGATGCAGGTGCTGCCACTGTTCGGGTCGGCCCATGCCATCGAGCTGGCTATTCGGCTGTTCGCCGGCGGCTCCTTCCCGGGCTGGACCCTGGTGCTGGCGCCCATGCTCGAGTCGCTGCTGTGGCCAGTGGCCACCGTGATCTTGCTGGCGCCGCAGCGACGCGCGGTAGATCCCGACAAGACCCGACCGTTGTGAGTGAGACCATGAGCGCAGCGCCGGGCCGCCCCAAGCAAGCTCGCACCCCCTCGGGGGGCAGTGAAGGACACGCAGTGCCGAGCGTGGGGGCACGATGACCGAACTACGCAACGTCGAAGCCGACATCGCGCGCTTTCGTTCGCGCGCGATGGCGGCCAGCGTCATCGTCCTTATTTGCTTCTTCCTACTGGTGCTGCGGCTGGTATGGCTGCAGGTGGTGCGGCACGACGACCTGAACGAACAGGCCGAGGCCAATCGCACCGCCATCGTGCCCATCGTGCCCAACCGCGGTCTGATCCTGGATCGCAACGGCATCATTTTGGCCACCAACTACTCGGCCTACACGCTGGAGATCACGGTCTCGCGCCTGAATGCCCCCGTCGATCAGGTGATCGACGAGTTGTCCCAGGTCGTCGAGATCCATTCGCGCGACCGCCGCCGCTTCAAGAAGCTGCGCGAAGAATCCAAGAACGTGGGTTCACTGCCGATACGCACCAAGCTGACCGACCAGGAGGTGGCCCGCTTTACCGCCCAGCGCTTTCGCTTTCCCGGCGTCGAGATCAAGGCGCGCCTGTTTCGCAGCTACCCCTGGGGCGAACTCGCCAGTCATGTGATTGGCTACATCGGCCGCATCAACCAGACTGAGAAGGCGCAGATGGAAGACTGGCCCGAGGACGAACAGGCCAACTACCGCGGCACCGAGTACATCGGCAAGCTTGGCGTGGAGCAAAGCCTGGAGCGCCAGCTGCATGGCCTGACCGGCGTCGAAGAGGTCGAGACCTCGGCCGCCGGGCGCGCGGTGCGCAAGCTCGCGAGCAAGCCCGCCACGCCGGGCAACACCGTGATGCTGTCGATCGACATCAAGCTGCAAAACCTGATCGAGCAGATGTATGGCGATCGCCGGGGTGCGCTGGTCGCCCTGGACCCCAAGACCGGCGAGGTACTGGCCTTTGTGTCCAAGCCCACGTTCGATCCCAACCTCTTCGTCGACGGCATCGACACCGAGAGCTGGCAAGGCCTGAACGAATCCATCGACAAGCCGCTGCTCAATCGTGCGCTACGCGGCACCTACCCCCCCGGCTCCACCTACAAGCCCTTCATGGCGCTGGCCGCCCTGGAGACCGGCAAGCGCAGCGCCACCCAGGTGATTCAGGACAACGGCAGCTGGTCGTTTGGCGGCCATGTGTTTCGCAGCCACGGCGACCACGGCCTGGGGCCAGTGGACATGGCCTCCAGCATCGTCA
>JBIKUT010000047.1:0-9886 GCA_044347465.1 Ramlibacter sp. | reverse complement strand
GCCTTGATCCCTTCTCGGCGGCCATCAAGGGCGCGCGCGAAATCGGCTTCGCGGTCATCACCATGACCTTCACCCTGGTAGCGGTGTACGCACCGCTGGCCTTCACGCCAGGGCGTACCGGGCGCTGGTTCGCCGAGTTTGCGCTGGCGCTGGCCGGTGCGGTGCTGGTCTCGGGTTTTGTGGCGCTCACGCTTACGCCCATGATGTGCTCCAAGCTGCTGCGGCACAACCCGAAGCCGGGTTGGTTCGATCGCACCATGGAGCGCGCCTTGAATGCGTTGTCGGGCGGCTACGAGCGCCTGCTGCGGTGGGTGATCACCGCGCGCTGGACGCGATCGGGCGGCGGCTCGGGTGGGGTGCTGGGCTGGTTCATTCAGGCGCGCTGGTTGGTGCTGGGCGTCATGGGGCTGGCCGCCTGGGGCATCGCTGCGGTGTGGCCGACCATGAAGCAAGAACTCGCGCCCTTGGAAGACCGCGGCACCATCCTGGCTGTGGTCAACGCGCCCGATGGGTCCACGCTCGACTACACCAACCGCTATGCGCAGATCATGGAGCGCATGGGTCAGAACTACAAAGAGTTCGACCGCATCTTCGGCATCGTGGGCAACCCCACGGTGTCGCAGGCGAGCGTGATCTTCCGTGCGGTCGAATGGGAAAAGCGCGAGCGCACCACCTTGCAACTCGCGCGCGAGATGGGGCCGCGCATGGGCGGTTTGCCCGGCGTCAACGCCTTCATCATCACTCCGCCATCACTGGGCCAGGGCTTTCGCGAACGCCCGCTGAACTTCGTGATCCAGACGTCGGACAGCTATGAAAACCTCAACCGCGTCACCCGCCAGTTCCTGGACGAGATCGCCAAGAACCCCGGCATCATCCAGCCCGACGTAGATCTTCGTCTGAACAAGCCGGAGCTGCGCATCGACATCGACCGCGACAAGGCGGCCGATCTGGGTGTGAGCGTCGAGGTCGTGGCCAAGGCGCTGGAGACCATGCTCGGTGGACGCAACGTCACCCGCTACAAGCGCGACGCCGAGCAATACGATGTGATCGTGCAGGTGCAGTCCAACGGGCGCAGCACGCCCGAGGACATCGACCGCATTCAGGTGCGGGGTCGTAACGACGTGATGATTCCGCTGTCGGCCCTGGTCAAGGTGCGCGAAAGCGTGAGCCCGCGCGAGCTCAATCACTTCGGTCAGCGTCGCTCGGTGTCCATCACCGCCAACCTGGCGCCCGATTACTCCTTGGGTCAGGCCTTGACCTTCATGGACCAGACCGCCGCCAAGATCTTGAAGTCTGGCTACACCACCGACCTCAATGGCACCTCGCGCGAGTTCCGCGCCTCGCAAGGTGCGCTGGCCATTGTCTTCGTCATGGCGCTGTTGTTCATCTTCTTGGTGCTTGCCGCCCAATTCGAGAGCTTTGTCGATCCCTTCGTGATCATGCTGTCGGTGCCGCTGTCCATGATCGGCGCGCTGCTGGCGCTGCAATGGGCCGGCGGATCGCTCAACGTTTATTCGCAGATCGGCCTGATCACCCTGGTGGGCCTGATCACCAAGCACGGCATCCTGATCGTCGAATTTGCCAACCAGCTGCGCGAGGAGGGGCTGGAGATGGTCGATGCGCTGGTCAAGGCCGCCTCGCAGCGCCTGCGCCCCATTCTCATGACCACGGGCGCCATGGTGCTCGGCGCCGTGCCGCTGGCCCTGTCCACCGGAGCCGGCGCCGAGAGCCGTCAGCAGATCGGCTGGGTCATCGTGGGCGGCATGTCGCTGGGGACCTTGCTCACGATCTTTGTGGTGCCCACCATGTACACGCTGTTCGCGCGCAAGGCAGTTCCGGGCGCCAACAAGACCACCGCGCGCGAAGAGCCCGCAGCGCACGCCCCGCACGACGATCTGATCGCCAAGTAAGCGCTAGATCGCGCCGTCGAACATCATCACGCTGACTTCGTCGCCCGGAGTCACGTTGCCCTGATCGTGCGCCAGCACGATCAGGCCGTTGCCCTCCACCATCGAGCGCAACACACCCGAGCCCTGACTGCCCGTGGTGCGCACATGCAGCGTGCCGTCGCTGTGGCGGGTGACGATGCCGCGTTGGTATTCGGTCCGTCCGGGCTTCTTGCGGATCGCCTCCTCGCTCTGGGCGCGCAGGAGCACCTGCGGCTCAGGCCGTGCGCCCATCATCCGAAGCAGGGCCGGACGCACAAAGGCCAGGAAGGTCACCATCACCGCCACCGGATTACCGGGTAGCCCGAACAAGATGGCGGCACGCTCGCCCGAGGGGATGCGGCCCACCGCCATCGGCCGGCCCGGGCGCATCGCGATCTTCCAGAAGGCGACGTCTCCCAGCTCTTTCATCATGGCCTTGGTGAAGTCGGCTTCGCCCACGCTCACCCCGCCGCTGGTGATCACGGCATCGGCCTGCGCAGCGGCCTCGGTGAAGGCCTGTCGCAGCAAGGCGGGGTCGTCGCGTACCACGCCCAGGTCGATCACCTCGCAGCCCAGGCGCATCAACAGCGCGCGCACCGTGTGGCGGTTGCTATCGAAGACAGCGCCTTCGCGTGGCGCTTCGCCCAGTGACAGGATCTCGTCGCCGGTGGAGAAATAGGCCACCTTCAGGCGCCGCATCACCTGCACCTGCGGCAGGCCCAGGCTGGCGATGAGGCCACAGGCCGCTGGTGTCAGGCGCTCGCCGGCGCGCAGCGCGGGCTGACCCTCCATCAGGTCTTCGCCCTTGTGGCGCCGGTTGTCACCGGCTTGGAGCAAACCCGCGGGGATCGTCACGCGGGGATGGGGCTGCGCCTCGGTGAGCGTCACGAACTCCTGGGGCACCACCGTATCCAAACCGGCGGGCATGATCGCGCCGGTCATGATCTTCACGCACTGGCCCGGGCCCACCGTGCCGCGCCAGGCCTGGCCGGCCAGGGCGGTGCCGACGGCCTCGAGTGTCAGCGCCGAGTCGGCGCGCAGGGCCGCGCCGTTGAAGGCGTAGCCGTCCATCGCGGCGTTGTCATGCGGCGGCACGCTCAGGGGCGAGATCAGGTCCTGGGCCAGCACGCGCGCCGGCGCGTCGAACAGACTCACCGACTCGGTCTCGGCCAGCGGCGTGACGAGCTGCTCTAGAAAGTCGAGCACGCCCTGGGCGCTCAGCGCCTGTGGGTCATAGCCTTGCAGCTCGCGTGCGATCTGGTCCAGCGATTTCATGACTGTGCTGGGCTTTCGAGCTGGCGCAGTTCGTCCAGCGTGTTGGCGTTGAAGAACGCTCGCGGATCGTCGCCTGGCGCGTTGAAATGGCCGTGGACTGTGCGGTGCTGCCCGGTCCAGGCGTCGATCTTGCGCCCACCGCCTTGCGTAAACAGGTGCAGACTTTCCATCAGCTCGCGTCGCAGCAGGCAAAACACCGGCTGCGGTCGCAGCGCGCCATCGGCCTCGGGCGCGCAGGCCATCGCGATCTCGGCGTCTTGTGCCTCGGCGGCCTCAGCCAGGCGCTGCACCAGGTCCAGCGGAAACAGCGGCGTGTCGCAGGGCACGGTCAGCAGCCAGGGTGTATCGCAGTGTTCCAGGCCGGTCATGAATCCTGCCAGCGGCCCTGCGAAGTCGGGCAGAGCGTCGTGCCACACGGACGCGCCGAACGACTCGTAGGCCGCGAGGTTGCGGTTGGCGTTGATCAAGACCTCGCCCACCTGCATCTGCAGACGCATCAGCGTATGCAGGGCCAGCGGCATGCCGTTGAAGTTCTGCAGGCCCTTGTCAGCGCCGCCCATGCGCGCGCCGCGCCCGCCGGCCAGGATCAGGCCCGTGATGTCGTGTGCAGGAATCATCCGCCGATGTAGCTCATTTCGACGCGGCGCCGACCATCGCCGGCATCGGGCGCGCGCGCGCCGCGCAATTGGGAGTAACGGTCGGTGCGGCCTTGCCAGATGGCCGCGATCGCGGCGGCCACTTGGGCGTCGTTCGCGCCACCCCGTAGTAGGGACCGCAGGTCATGCCCCTGGCTGGCAAACAGGCACAGGAACAGACGGCCCTCGGTGGACAGGCGGGCCCGATTGCAGTCGCCGCAGAAGGCCTGCGTCACGCTGCTGATCACACCGACCTCGCCCGCGCCGTCGGCATAGGCCCAGCGTTGCGCGGTCTCGCCGGGTGCGCTGGCCTCCAGCGGTCGCAGCGGCCATTGGGTCTGCAGGCGCTGAATCACCTCGGCCGAGGGCAGGACTTCGTCCATGCGCCAGCCGTTGGTCGCGCCCACGTCCATGTACTCGATGAAGCGCAGCACGTGGCCGCTGCCGCGAAAGTGCCGGGCCATCGCCAGGATCTCGTGGTCGTTGGTGCCGCGCTTGACCACCATGTTGACCTTGATCGGGCCCAGGCCGGCGGCCTGAGCCTCTTGCAGTCCCTCGAGCACCTGGTCCACCGGGAAGTCGACATCGTTCATGCGGCGAAACACCGCATCGTCCAAGCCGTCCAGGCTGACCGTCACGCGGTCGAGGCCGGCCGCCTTGAGCGCGCGGGCCTTGCGGGCCAACAGGGATCCGTTGGTGGTGAGGGTCAGGTCCAGGGCTTGGCCGTCGGGGGTGCGCAGCTTGGCCAGCTGCTCGATCAGCACCTCGATGTTCTTGCGTAGCAGCGGCTCGCCGCCGGTGAGGCGGATCTTGCGCACGCCCAGGGCCACGAACTGGCGGGCCGCGCGGGTGATCTCCTCGAAACTCAGGAGGTCGGCGTGGGGCAGGTAGGGGTAGTCCTTGTCAAAGACTTCCTTGGGCATGCAATAGCTGCAGCGGAAGTTGCAGCGGTCGGTCACGCTGATGCGCAAGTCGCGCAGGGGTCGACCCAGGGTGTCGGTGGGCGGCGGTGTGTCGGCCGCGGGCTGCGCCGGCACCGGCACGGTCAGGGCCGGCGGGCGCTGGGCCACCAGGGGAATCACGCGTTCAGACATCCCGCCATTGTGCCGCCGCTGGCATGCCCCTTCAGCCCCGGCAGGCAAGGGGCCGGTTTCAGACGCAGCGCGCGCCATCTACCTCGATGCACACCCCCGAGATGAAGGCCGCCTCGTCGCTGGCCAGGTACAGGGCGGCGTTGGCCACGTCCAGTGCGGTCGAAAAGCGCCCCAGCGGGATGGTGGCCAGGAACTTCGCCCGGACCGCGTCATTGACCGGCCCGCCGGCAAATTCGGCCGACAGGCCGGTGTCGGGGTTGAACACGGGGTTGATGCAGTTGACCCGGATGTTTTCCGGCCCCAGTTCGGCCGCCAGCGACTTGCTGGTGGTGATGACCGCACCCTTGGAGCCGTTGTACCAGGTCAGGCCCGGACGGGGTCGTAGGCCGGCGGTCGACGCCACGTTGATGAAGCTGCCCCCGCCGTTGGCCCGCAGGGCCGGCACCGCGTGGACCGTGGCCAGGTAGATGCTTTTCATGTTGACCGCGTAGACCCGGTCGAATTCGTCTTCGCTGACCTCCAGGGCGGGGCGATTGCGGTGGGTCCAGCCGGCGTTGTTCACCATCGCGTCCAACTTGCCGTGGCGTTCGACGGCCGCTGCCACCAGCGCCTTCATGTCGGCCGAGCGGGTGACGTCGGCCGCGAAAAAGGTCGCCCGTCCGCCCGCGGCGCGGATCGAGGCTGCCACCTGCTCGCCGCGCCCCGCGTCGATGTCATTGACGATCACCTGAGCGCCTTCTTCGGCCAGGCGCCGGGCGATGCCTTCCCCGATGCCGCCGCCAGCGCCCGTGACGATGATGGATTTGTCCTGAACTCGCATGGGTCTTCCTCGTGTTTTAGGCGCGATCGCGCAGGCCCGCATTGTTGCCGATCGGTCAGGCCGCGCCGGCTTCGCCCTTTATCATCGCCGCCATCCTTGGAGTCGACCGGAGGGCGTGCATGGGTGAAGGTTTCTGGACCCGAAAGGCGGTAGCCGCCGCAGGGTGCGTGTGGGTGGCCTTGATGCTGGCCGGCGCACCCGCGCGTGCCCAATCCCCGTCGGTACCGGCATCGGCGGAGGCCGGCTCCCCCAACCTGGCCCCGGGCTTCAGCCACCGGTCGGCCGCCTCCACGCTGCTGGTCGTGCCACCTGACCTGGAGCTGTTTTCCATCAGCGCGGGCGGTATCACCGAGCCGCGCGCCGACTGGACATCCGCCGCCCAGCGCCATTTCCGCGAAGCCCTGCATGCCCGGCGCAAGGCCTTTGGCACCCGCTTTAAAGAGCTCACCGCCCGCGAGCTCGATGAATTTGCGGAACTCAGTCACCTGCATGGGGCCGTGGCCGATGCCGTGTTTCAGCACCATGTGGTGGGCGGCGCCTGGCGTCTGCCCACCAAGCCGGGCGGCCTCGAGTGGTCGATGGGGGAGGCGGTCGCGCCGCTACGCGAAAAGACCGGGGCCGACTACGCCTTATTTATCTCCATCCGCGATTCCTACGCCAGCGCCGAGCGCAAGGCGGCGATGGTGGCCATGGCGCTCCTGGGCGTGGGCCTGGCGGGCGGCTCGCAGGTGGGCTATGCCTCGCTGGTGGACCTGCGGGACGGCCGTTTGGTCTGGTTCAACGCGCTGCGTCGGGGCACTGGCGACCTGCGCGAGTCCGGTAGCGCCGAGGAAACCCTGGACGCCTTGCTGCAGGCTTTTCCCGCCGCGCGCTGAACGCCCATGCCGCTTCCGAATCACGCGTCGCCTATGACATCCCCGGCCGGGCCCGCACCGGGCCGTCGTGGCTTCCTGCGATCGGCCTGCCGCCATTGCCTGGGTCTGGGTGCGCTGGGTCTGGGGGTAGGGGCCTCGGCCCAGACCCCTCCCGAGTCGCCGGCGCTGACGTTGCCGGGGCGCTTCCCCCCGCCCGCCCTGGACAGCGACGAGGGCGGCCTGTGGGCCCTGATGGACCGCGAGGAGCAGCGGCTGCGACGCAGCCCTTTTGTCCTGCGCGATGCGGCCCTCACGGGCTATCTGCAGGATCTGGTGTGCCGCCTGGGCGGGGAGCACTGCGCCGATGTGCGGGTGCATGTGGTGAGCAACCCCTCGTTCAATGCCACCATGGCGCCCAACGGGATGATGCAGGTCTGGAGCGGTCTGCTGCTTCGCATGGACAACGAGGCCCAACTGGCCGCCGTCCTGGGTCACGAGCTGGGCCACTACCTGGAACGACACTCGCTCGAGCGCCTGCGTGACACCCGCAGCCGCGCCGCTGTGGCCCAGTTCATTGGCCTGTTTGGTGTGGCGGGCATGGTGGCCAACCTGGGGATCACGGCCGGCATGTTCGCGTTCACCCGCGATCAGGAGTCGCGTGCCGACCGACTGGGCATGGTCCTGATGCAAAGGGCCGGCTACGACGGCGCGCAGGCGGCCCTGGTTTGGGACAACCTCCTGGGCGAGATGCGCGTGACCGGCGGCGACGATGCGGGCTCACGCAACCCTCTGCTGGCCACCCATCCCGCGCCCGCCAACCGACGCGACGAGCTGATGCGCCTGGCCGGTGGCCGTGGCGGCGAGCTGCGCGCACCGGCTTTCGAAGCGGCGATCGGGGGCCATCGTCTGGAATGGTTGCTGGCCGAGGTGCGACGCGGCCAGTACGAGCAGAGCCTGGCCCTGTTCAATCGAGGCCTCACACGTTTGCCTGACGATGCCGCGATGCGTTTCGCGCGCGGCGAGGTGTATCGCCTGCGCGAGGGCCCGGGCGATCTCGAGCGCGCCGCCGACGATCTGGTGCGCGCCAGCGCCGCCCAGCAGGCGCCAGTGCAGGCCTTTCGCGCGCTGGGCTTGCTGCGTCGTCGCCAGGGCGATGCGCAGGCCGCGTCGGCCGCCTTCGAGCAATACCTCGCACGCGCGCCGCAGGCCAGCGATGCTGCCCTCATTCGAACCTACCTCACCCAGCTCCCACCATGAACACCTTACGCTTGTCGGCCCTGCTTGCTGCCGGTTTCCTGCTCGCGCTGCTGGCCGGTTGTGCCGCCGTCGTCAAGATCGAGGGCGAGCAAAACGTCAAGAGTCGCATGTCCGTGCGCGTGGGTCAGGCTTGGAACAAGGTGAGCGCCCCGGGTAGCGAGCAGCCCTATGAGGCCTGGACCCAGGACGGCTTCAACCTGGACCACCTGCGCCTGTGGGCGGGGGTGCGCAGCGGTCAGGCCCTGGTGGGTCAGGCACCGGCTGCGGCCGGTCAGAGGGCCTTGCGCGTGCCGGTGTTTCGTGCCGGCATGGCGCCGGACCAACTTGCCAATCTGTTTGAGGTTCTGTATTCCGCTGACGGCTCGCAGGTGCAGGTGACGCGGCTCGAGCCGGCGACTTTTGTGGGCGAACAGGGCGTGCGGTTTGAGCTATCGATCATCCGCAAGCGCGACGACGTGCCCCTGTCTGCCGTGGGTTGGGTGGCGGTGCGCGGGGACGAGCTCTTTGCCATCACCTACGTCGCGCCGCGCCTGGGCTTCTTCCCGCGCGGCCGGCCCGGCGTCGAGGCGATCGCCGCCAGCGCCCGTCTGCGTTGAGACGCGCTGCGCGCGTTCTCGGGGACGCTAGCCGTGGCGGATCGCCACGGTCTTGAGGGTGGTGAAGCCGATCAAGGCCTCCAGGCCCTTCTCGCGCCCGTAGCCTGAGGATTTCACGCCGCCAAAGGGCAACTCGACGCCGCCGGCGGCGCCGTAGTTGTTGATGAAGACCTGGCCGCTTCGGATGCGGCGGGCCATGCGCAGTTGGCGACCGCCATCGCGGGTCCAGACCCCGGCGGCCAGGCCGAAGGCCGTGGCATTGGCGCGGGTCACGGCATCGTCTTCGCCGCTAAAGGGCATCGCCGCCAGCACCGGGCCGAACACTTCCTCTTGCGCCAGCCGATGGTCCACGGGCACATCGCGCAGCAGGGTGGGGGCCTGGTAGTAGCCACTGTCTGGTGCTTCGTCAACGATCTGTCCTTGCGCCACGACCGGGATGTTGGCGTACTGGGCGTCCGATAAAAAGTCCCACACGCGCTGCTGCTGGCTCGCGCGAATCAGGGGGCCCGCATCGAGGTCCATGGCAGCGGGCCCCACGCGCAGACGCGAGAACGCATCGCCCAGGCGCTCGAGCATCGGCTCGTAGATCGACTGCTCGATCAACACGCGCGAGCCGGCCGAACAGGTCTGCCCCGCGTTTTGCACGATGCCATTGAGGATGGCGGGCACCGCCGCATCCAGGTCGGCGTCGGCGAACACCACCTGCGGACTCTTGCCCCCCAACTCCAGCGTCACGGGGCAATGGCGTTCGGCTGCGACCTGCTGGATCAAGGTGCCCACACGCGGGCTGCCGGTGAAGCTGATGTGGTCGATGCCGGGATGGCGCGCCAGTGCGTCGCCGGCCTCATGGCCATAGCCGGTCACGATGTTGATCGTGCCCGCGGGAAAGCCGCACTCGGCAGCCAGCTGCGCCACGCGCAGCAGGGACAGGCAGGCGTCTTCGGCGGGCTTGACCACGCACACATTGCCAGCGGCCAGTGCCCCGCCCACGCTGCGCCCGAAGATCTGCATCGGGTAGTTCCAGGGGATCACATGGCCGGTGACGCCGTGCGGTTCGCGCCAGGTGAGGACCGAGTAGCCGTCCAGGAAGGGAATTGTCTCGCCATGCAGTTTGTCGCAGGCGCCGGCATAGAACTCGAAATAGCGCGCGATCGCTACGGCGTCAGCGCGTGCCTGGCGGGTGGGCTTGCCGCAATCGCGCTGTTCGAGGGCGGTGAGTTCGGCTTCGTGTTCGACCAGCTTGTGGGACAGCCGCATCAGCAGGCGCCCGCGCTCGGCGGCGTTCAGTTTGCTCCAGGCGGTGTCGTAGCCGTGGCGCGCGGCTTGTACGGCGCGGTCGATGTCGGCGGCGTTGCCACGTTGCAGGTGGTCAAAGACCTGACCGTCGGACGGATCGATGACGGGGATCGTGTCACCCGAGGATCCGG
>JBIKUT010000389.1:0-2507 GCA_044347465.1 Ramlibacter sp. | reverse complement strand
CGCTGGTGGTGGGGCAGGGCGGACGTCTGGCCGGCCTGAACCCGGCCAACGGCAGCATCCGCTGGGAGACCCCGATCGGCGTCACCCGCGGCACCAACGACGTCGAGCGCCTGATCGATCTGGTCGGCCCGGTCAGCCGCGTGGGCGCCAGCGTCTGCGCGCGCGCCTTCCAGGCCGCCGTCGGCTGCGTCGACACCGCGCGTGGCACCCCCAGCTGGACACGCCCCGCCAAAGGCGCTGAGGGCGTCCACGGCGACGATCAGCAGCTCTTTGGCACCGAATCCAATGGCACCGTGGTGGCTTGGCGCCGCAGCGACGGCGAGCGCGTCTGGAGCACCGACCGCCTCGCGCTGCGCGGCCTCTCGGCGCCTCTGTCCGCCGGTCGCTCTCTCGTCATCGGCGACAGCTTCGGCTTCGTGCATGTGCTGTCCCGCGAGGACGGTAGCTTGCTCACCCGCCTGACCACCGATGGCTCGGCTATCGTCGCGGCGCCTGTGCTGGCGGGCAACACCGTCGTGGTGGTGACCCGCACCGGCGGCGTTTTCGGCTTCGTGCCGCAATAAGCGGTCGTCGCCGATGAAGCCTGTCGTCGCCCTGGTGGGGCGCCCCAATGTCGGCAAGTCCACGCTGTTTAACCGCCTGACCAAGTCGCGCGACGCCATCGTCGCCGACTTCGCCGGCCTCACCCGTGACCGCCACTACGGCAATGCACGTCAGGGTGGGCACGAATTCATCGTCATCGACACCGGCGGCTTCGAGCCCACGGCCGAGAGCGGCATCTACGTCGAGATGGCCAAGCAGACCCGGCAAGCCGTGGCCGAGGCGGACGTCGTGGTGTTTGTCGTCGACGCCCGCGGCGGCCTGTCCGCCCAAGACCACGACATCGCCAGCTACCTGCGCAAGCTGGGCAAGCCCACCGTGCTGGCCGCCAACAAGGCCGAAGGCATGACCGAAGGCGCCCAGTTGGCCGAGTTCTACGAGCTGGGCCTGGGCGAGGTGATGGCGGTGTCCGCGGCCCATGGCCAGGGCATCCGCAGCCTGGTCGAGCACGCCTTCGAGACCCTGAACCTGCCCGAGCCCGACGAAGAGGGCGAGGCCACTGACAGCGGCGCCATCAAGCTGGCCGTGGCGGGCCGCCCCAATGTGGGTAAGTCCACCCTGATCAACACCTGGCTGGGCGAAGAGCGCCTGGTGGCCTTTGACATGCCGGGCACCACGCGCGACGCCATCTCCGTGCCCTTCGAGCGCAAGGGCCAGCTTTACGAGTTGATTGACACGGCGGGCCTGCGCCGCAAGGGCCGGGTGTTCGAGGCCATTGAGAAGTTCTCGGTGGTCAAGACGCTGCAGGCCATCGAGTCCGCCCACGTCGTGTTGCTGCTGCTCGATGCCACTCAGGGCGTGACCGACCAGGACGCCCACATCGCCGGCTACATCCTCGAGAGCGGTCGCGCGGTGGTGATTGCCGTCAACAAATGGGACGCGGTCGACGACTACCAACGCGAGCAGCTGCAGCGCCAGATTGAGTCGCGCCTGGCCTTTCTGAAGTTCGCCCCCATCCACTTCATCTCGGCCAAGAAGCGCCAGGGCCTGGGCCCGGTGTGGGACTCGATCGCCCTGTCCCACAAGTCGGCCATGGTCAAGATGCCCACCCCGGTTCTGACCCGGCTGCTGCTGGAGGCCGTGCAGTTTCAGTCGCCCAAGCGGGCCGGCATGTTCCGCCCCAAGCTGCGTTACGCCCACCAGGGGGGCATGAACCCGCCGGTCATCGTGGTCCATGGCAACTCCCTGGAACATGTCACCGACGCCTACAAGCGCTTCCTGGAGGGTCGGTTTCGCAAAGAGTTCAAGCTGATTGGCACGCCTTTGCGCATCGAGATGAAAACCTCGACCAACCCGTACGCCGACAAGGACTGAGTCTGGACCACGCTGCGGACAGGGCCGTTGGCGTGAACCTACTTGCACAATAGGCCCGCTGTGGTAAGGTGCAAGTTCCAACAAAACGACTCAACACGGAGAATATCGTGAGCAATAAAGGGCAGCTCCTGCAAGACCCGTTCCTGAACACCCTGCGTCGGGAACATGTGCCGGTCTCCATTTACCTGGTCAACGGCATCAAGCTGCAAGGTCAGATCGAGTCCTTCGACCAGTACGTCGTGCTGCTGCGCAACACGGTCACCCAAATGGTTTACAAGCACGCCATCTCCACCATCGTGCCGGGCCGCGCTGTCAATTTCTCCGCGGCGGACGGCCAGGAATCGCCCCCGGCCTGACCTGCGCGGACAGGGGCGACCCCCTCCACTTGCAAGACCTCGCACCCACCGCCTCCCCCTCGGCCATCCTGGTCGGGGTGGATTTCGGAGCCCCCCATTTCGACGCCCAGCTCGAGGAACTCGGGCTGCTGGCGCAGACTGCCGGCCTGGCACCGGTGGCCCGCGTCACCTGCAAGCGGCGCGCCCCCGATGCAGCACTTTTCATCGGCAGCGGCAAGGCCGACGAGATCAAGGCCT
>JBIKUT010000388.1:0-2512 GCA_044347465.1 Ramlibacter sp. | reverse complement strand
CAGGCCCTTGGCCATCGAGCGCGTGGACAGCCGCTTTCTGGAAAGCCTGATCGGCTACAACGCGCGCCGCGCGGCGCTGGCCGTGATCGACGTCTTTCTCGAGCGCATGGCGGTCTACGCGCTGCGACCTGTGGATTTCTCCGCGCTGTCCTTGATCCGTCACAACCCCGGCATCACCTCGCGCCAGCTGTGTGGCGCCCTGGGTATCTTGCCGCCTAACCTGGTGGGCATGATCCATCGCTTCGAAAAGCGCGGTCTGGTGGTGCGGCAGCCCCATCCGCTGGACGGCCGTGCCCAGGGCCTGCATCTGACCGATCCGGGGCAGACCCTGATCACGCAGGCCGAGTGCACCGCCACCGAGCTGGAGAAAGACGTCTCCCAGCGCCTGACCGAGCGCGAACGCAAGACGCTGATGACGCTGCTGCAAAAGATCTACCTTTAGCCGGCGCCCCCACCGCGCCAGACCGCTTCCTATAATTTTCGGGATACCCGGAGAGCACCCATGATTCAAGGAAAGACCGCCCTCGTCACCGGCTCCACCAGCGGCATTGGCCTGGGCATTGCCGAGGCCCTGGCCCGCGCCGGCGCCCACCTGATGCTCAATGGCTTTGGCGATGCGCAGGGCGCGCTCGAGCGGGTGCGCGCCCTGGGCGCGAAGGCCAGCCACCATGGCGCCGACATGTCCCAGCCCACCGAGATCGAAGACATGATGCGCGCCGCCGAGCGCGAATTCGGGGGCGTGGACATCCTCGTGAACAACGCCGGCATCCAGCATGTGGCCGCTGTCGAGGATTTCCCGGTCGAAAAATGGGACGCCATCCTCGCCATCAACCTGTCCAGTGCCTTCCACACCATGCGCCTGGCCCTGCCGACCATGCGCCAGAAAAACTGGGGCCGCATCGTCAACATCGCGTCCACCCACGGCCTGGTGGCCTCGGCCCAGAAGTCGGCCTATGTGGCCGCCAAGCACGGCCTGGTGGGCCTGACCAAGGCGGCCGCTCTGGAGACCGCGACCACCGGCGTCACCGTCAACGCCATTTGCCCGGGCTGGGTGCTCACGCCCCTGGTGCAAAAGCAGATCGATGACCGCGCTCGGGCCCAGGGCATTCCTGTCGAACAGGCCGCCGCCGCCCTCCTGGGTGACAAACAGCCTTCCTTGCAATTCACCACGCCCGATCAACTGGGCGCGCTGACGGTCTTTCTGTGCTCGGATGCCGCCATCAACGTGCGCGGCGCCGCCTGGAACATGGACGGCGGCTGGGTCGCCCAGTAAGCCGACGGCCTGCGGGCAGCCTCAGGCCTGTACCTTCAGCCGGATCGCCTCGACCGCCCAGCCCTGCTCACGCAGCCGGGTCGCCAGCATCGGCAGCAGCTGGCGCAGCTTGGCGGCGGCCGCATTGCCTTGCACCAGCAGGCACCAGTGGGTGCCCTCGATCGGCCCGGCCTTGACCGCTGGCCGCAGCGCCGGCGGGATCAGCGACTGCACCGCCTGCAGGCGCTCGCTGGACTCCCGTGCCAGGCTGGCCAGGGCCGCCAGGGTGGGCGATGCCTCGGCGGCTTGCTGCAGCGTGACGGGGTGGAGACGACGGGCAGGGGGGGTGGACATGGTGGGCGCACCCAGGGTGCGTCGGCATTATCCGGCAGGGCCCCCTCCCAGGGCGTATCCGGCCCTGCCGGTGGGTAAAATGCCCGGTTTGACTGCCCGGCCCCCCGGTCAGGCCGTCTTTGCCTTCCTGCTCAACTCGTAAAGGATGGCGTCGCCGGTGTGGCCTTGGGCCCGACGCAGACGCCCATGTCCATGGCCAAGAACTTCTTCTCCCGGATCTTCGGTTCGCGCAACGACCGCTTGTTGAAGCAATACCGCAAGACCGTGGATCGCATCAACGCGCTCGAGCCGCAGTTCGAGGCCCTCGGCGACGAGGCCCTACGCGCCAAGACCCAGGAATTCCGTGACCGCGTCGCCGCCGGCGAATCGCTCGATGCCTTGCTGCCTGAAGCCTTCGCCGTCGTGCGCGAGGGCTCCAAGCGCGTCATGAAAATGCGCCACTTCGACGTGCAGATGCTCGGCGGCATGGCCCTGCATTTCGGCAAGGTCGCCGAGATGCGCACCGGCGAAGGCAAGACCCTCACCGCCACGCTGCCCGTTTACCTCAACGCTCTGGCCAGCCAGGGTGTACATGTGGTCACCGTCAACGACTACCTGGCCAATCGCGATGCCCAGTGGATGGGGCGCCTGTACAACTTCCTGGGCATGACCGTGGGCGTGAACCTGCCGCAGATGCCGCGCGAGCAAAAGCAGGCGGCCTATCGCAGCGACATCACCTACGGCACCAACAACGAATTCGGCTTTGACTACCTGCGTGACAACATGGTCTACGAGGTCGCCGACCGCGTGCAGCGAACCCTGACCTACGCCATCGTCGACGAGGTCGACTCCATCCTGATCGACGAGGCCCGCACGCCCCTGATCATCAGCGGCCAGGCCGAGGACCAGACCGACCTGTATGTGGCC
>JBIKUT010000046.1:0-9910 GCA_044347465.1 Ramlibacter sp. | reverse complement strand
CCAGCCCGAAAGGCTGCGGCGCGTGCTGCACGGGGGCGGTCGAACGACGACGCGCCAAGGGCCCCAGGGCCACCAGCACGACGAACAAGAGGTAGATCTCGAGATGGAAGACGACGCTGTAGCCCGTCGCCTTCGAGATGAGGGATTCGCCGAGCCAGCCTTGCATCGCCAGGTGGCCGGCCAGGTCACGCACCACGCCACCCAGGGCCATGGCCACACCCGCGGCGGTCGCTTGTACGGCGCCCCAGGCGCCCAGCACCATGCCGGTCAATTCTTTCTCGGGCATCTCCATGGCGGTCAGGAGCATGCCGACCGAGAACAGGCCGCCGGAGAAACCGATCAAGCCTGCGCCGAAGCGAAAGAGGTTGGGCGCTTCCAGCGGCGCCGAGAAGATCACGCAGGCAAAGGCCGGCAGTCCGAGCAAGGCACCCGCGGCGGCCAGGCGCACCGCGTCGACGCCGCGCCCGAGCAGGCGCGCCGCCAGCAGGAAGGCCAGCAGCGCACCGCCGGCCGACAGCGCGGTGAGTGCGCTGGTCAGACCCACATCCAGCCCCAGCACTTCGCCGCCAAAGGGCTCGAGGATGATGTCTTGCATGCTGAAGGCGGCCGTGCCCAGACCCACGGTCCACAAGAAGCGGCGCATCTTGGGCAGCGCCATCAGGCGTTGCCAGTTGCGGCGAAAGCCGTCGGGTTCGCGCGCGCCGCGACGGGCGCCACGCGCCTCTTGTTTCCACAGCGACATCAGGTTCAGGACGACCACCAGGACCGCCGCGCCTTGCACCACCTGGATCAGGCGCACCGGGCTGAACTTCGCGAGCAGGCCGCCGAGCATCGCGCTGCCGGCGATCAGGCCCACCAGCAGCATGGCGTACAAGAGGGCCACCACGCGGGGACGTTTGTCATCGGACGCCACGTCATTGGCCAGGGCGATGCCGGCCGTCTGCGAGATCTGCAGGCCCGCGCCCACCACGATGAAGGCCAACGCGGCGCCGGTACGACCCAGCCACATCGCGGACGTGGTGTCGGCCTCGGACAGCAGCAGCAAGGCAAACGGCATGATCGCCAGGCCGCCGAACATCAGCAGCGTCCCGATCCACAGATAAGGCAGGCGGCGCAGGCCCAGCACCGAAGGGTGCGTGTCGCTGCGGTAGCCGATGAAGGCGCGCATCGGCGCGAAGACCAGGGGCAGGGCGACGGACAGCGCCACCCACCAGGCCGGTACGCCCAGCTCCACGATCATCACGCGATTGAGCGTGCCCACGAGCAAGGCGGTGGTGATGCCCACCGCCACCTGGAACAAAGACAGGCGTAGCAAGCGCGCCAGCGGCAGGTCGGGCGAGGCTGCGTCCGCAAAGGGGACGTAGCGATTGAACACGCCGATCAGCGCGGGCGGTAGACGCCAAGCCTTGGTCATTTACGTTTCCACTCCCACGCCTGCGAGGTGTAGAAGCCACTGGCCACGCGCTCCGTGCGGCCTTCTTGCCACCCCATGGGGCCCAGGCCAGCCACCAGCGCTTCGCGCAGCACCGGTTCGGCCTGCGGCTCGAGTGAAGGCGAACGGTCCGAACGGGGGAACAGGCGTCCGACGCGGTGCATCACCGCCAGCAGCGGTGTGCGCGGCGCGAAGGTAAACAACATGGAGCCGCGGGTGCGCTGCGACAGGCGCGCCAGGGCTTGCACGATATCGGGCGTGTCGTAGTGAATGAGGGAGTCCATCGCCACCACGTGGTCGAAGGTTCCCAGGGCCTCATCGAGCATGTCGCCTGCGCGAAAGTCGATGCGGCCCATCATCGCGTGACCCGCCAGGCGATGGCGCTCGCGCGCCAGGTTCACCAGGGTGGGGGAGAGGTCGATCGCGATCACATGGGCGCCGCGTTCGGCCGCCACCTGGGCCAGCGCGCCCGTGCCACAACCCGCGTCGAGCAGGCGCAGGCCGTCCATGCGCGGGGGCAGCCACGACAGCAGGTTCTCGCGCATGCGGTCACGGCCTGCGCGCACCGTGGCGCGGATGCGGCCCACGGGCGCGTTGGAGGTCAGGCGCTCCCAGGCCTGCACCGCGGTGCGATCGAAATAGTGTTCGATCTGGCCGCGGCGTTCGATGTAGCGGGTGTCGGGCTGCATGTCAGTCGAATCCGAGCAGGTCGAAGATGTCGCGGTCTTTCATCGGCACGGCGGCATACGGGTCGGTACCGAGCCAGAGCTTGGCGGCCAGACGCATGTATTCGTCCTTGACCGCTTGCAGGCCGGGCGAGTCTTCCATCTCGAACAGCGTGGCTTTTTTCAGGCGGCTGCGGCGAATCGCATCCAGATCGGGGAAGTGCGCCGCCAGCTGCAAGCCGATGCGCTCGTTGTACTTGTCGATCTGGTCGGTGCCGGCACTGCGGTTGGCGATCACGCCACCCAGACGCACGTTGTAGTTCTTGGCCTTGGCCCCGATCGCTTGCACGATGCGGTTCATCGCGAAGATGGAGTCGAAGTCGTTGGCGGTGACGATCAGCGCGCGGTCGGCATGTTGCAGCGGCGCAGCAAAGCCGCCACAGACCACGTCGCCCAGCACGTCGAAGATCACCACGTCGGTGTCTTCCAGCAGGTGGTGCTCTTTGAGCAGTTTGACCGTCTGGCCCACCACATAGCCGCCGCAGCCGGTGCCGGCAGGCGGGCCGCCGGCCTCGACGCACATCACGCCGTTGTAGCCCGGGAAGACGAAGTCTTCGGGCCGCAGTTCCTCGGCATGGAAGTCCACGGTCTCGAGGATGTCGATGACGGTGGGCAGCATCTTCTTGGTCAGCGTGAAGGTGGAGTCGTGCTTGGGGTCACACCCGATCTGCAGCACGCGCTTGCCCATGTGCGAGAAAGCCGCCGACAGGTTGGACGACGTCGTGCTCTTGCCGATGCCGCCCTTGCCGTAGATGGCGAACACCTTGGCGTTGCCGATCTTCAGGTTCGGGTCGAGCTGCACTTGCACGCTGCCCTCGCCGTCGGGACGGCCGCCGCGGCCGATGTTAGAAACAGGAACAGAGGTCACAGTCATGTGGGGCTTTCTTCGTAAATACCTTCGAGTCGGTCTTCCAACTCTTCGCCGGCGCGCTTGAGGGCTTCAAGCACGCTGGCTTCGGGTTGCCAGTAATTGCGTTCGGTCGCCTCGAGCAGTCGGTTGGCGACGCGGGCGACCGCGGTGGGATTGAGTTGGGCTAGGCGTTCGCGCATGGCGGGATCCAGCACAAAGGTCTCGCTCAGTTGCTGATACACCCAAGGCTGGACCTGACCGGTGGTGGCCGACCAGCCCAGGGTGTTGGTGACATGCGTCTCGATCTGGCGCACGCCTTCGTAGCCGTGTTCGAGCAAGCCCTCGTACCACTTGGGATTGAGCATGCGGGTGCGGGTCTCCAGGGCCACCTGCTCGGTGAGCGTGCGCACCGTGCCGCCGCCATTGGCGTCGCGGGTCTGGTCGCCGATGTAGACCGGCGCGGTGCCAGCCTCAGGGCCCTTGGCGCGCTGGATGGCGCGGCTGATACCGCCCAGCGTGTCGAAGTAGGTGTCCACAGTGGTGACACCCAGTTCGACCGACTCCAGGTTTTGATAGGCCAGTTGCACGCCGGCGAGCACGCTGTTCAACAACTGCGCCTGTTGCACCGGGCGACCGCTGCGGCCGTAGGCAAAGCCCTTGCGGCGGCTGTAGGTCTCGGCCAGTTCGTCGTTGTCTTCCCAGCGGCTGTTGTCCACCAGGCTGTTGACGTTGGCGCCATAAGCGCCTTCGGCGTTGCCGAAGACGCGCAGCGAGGCGGTTTCCAGATCGCCACCGAATTCAGCCTGATAAGCCAGGGCGTGCTTGCGAATGAAGTTGTGTTCCAGCGGTTCGTCGGCGCTGGCGGCCATGAACGCGGCCTCGGCCAGCAGCTTGATTTGCAGGGGCAGCAGGTCGCGGAAGATCCCAGACAGGGTGATCACCACGTCCACGCGCGGGCGGCCCAGGTCGGCCAGCGTCATCAACTCGGCGCCGGCGAGGCGCCCGTAGCTGTCAAAGCGCGGCTTGGCGCCCATGAGGGCCAGGGCCTGTGCGATGGGGCCGCCTTCGCTTTTGAGGTTGTCGGTGCCCCACAAGACCATGGCAATGGACTCGGGGAAGGCGTGGCCGTCTTGCGCGTGTTTTTGCAGCAGGCGCTCGGCCTGGCGCGCGCCGTCTTTGACGGCGAAGGCGCTGGGGATGCGGAAAGGATCGAAGCCGTGCAGGTTGCGGCCAGTGGGCAGCACCGCGGGCGTGCGCAGCAGGTCGCCGCCGGGGGCGGGGCGCAGGAAGCGGCCGTCGAGCGCACGCAAGAGGCCGTCAATTTCGCTGTCTTGACCCAGCAAGGCATTGGTATGGGCGAGTTCCTGAAGCATCGGCAACAGGGTGGCGCTGTCGTCGGCACTGGCGTGCTGGGCCAGAGTTTCTTGCGCGCTGGTGCCTTGGGCGATCGCCTCAATCATGGCGCGCGCCGGGCGCACGCCATGGCCAGCCTCGGCGCAGGCCAGGAGCAGGTCGGTGCGCTGGGCGGGCGTGTGCGCCTGACCGACCACATGCAGACCATGCGGGATCAGCGTGTATTCGAGTTCGAGCAGCTTACCGGTCAGGGCATTGATCGCACCGTCGGCGCTCGCGTCCCAGGCCGGTTCGGCAGCCACGAGTTCCAGGGCGGCCGCTTGGGTCTGGATGCTGGTGACCAGGTCGGCACGCTCGGCGTTGGCTTCGGGCTCCAGGCCGCGATAGCGCTCCAGCGCCGACTTCAGGTCCGCCAGGTCTTTGTACAAGCCGGCTTGGGCCACCGGCGGGGTCAGGTAGCTCACGAGCGTGGCGGCGCTGCGTCGCTTGGCCAGCGTGCCTTCGGAGGGATTGTTCGCGGCGTAGAGGTAGACGTTGGGCAGATCGCCAATCAGGCGGTCGGGCCAGCACTGAGCCGACAGGCCGTTTTGCTTGCCCGGCATGAATTCGAGCGCGCCGTGCGTGCCGAAATGCAGAACCGCGTCGGCACCGAAGTCTTCGCGCAGCCAGCGATAGAAGGCCGAGAAAGCATGCGTGGGGGCAAAGCCTTTTTCGAACAAGAGGCGCATCGGGTCGCCCTCGTAGCCGAAGGCGGGCTGCACGCCCACGAACACATTGCCAAAGCGCTCGCCCAGCACAAAGAGGCTGGCGCCGTCGCTTTGCTGGCGACCGGGCGCGGGGCCCCACTGCGCTTCGATCTCGGCCAGGTGCTTTTCGCGGCGCACATGGTCGTCGGTGGAAATGCGCGTGTGCACGTTGGCGTCGGCGCCGAAGCGCTCGGCGTTGCCTTTGGTGATGCGGGTGCGCAGCTCGTCGACGCTGGCGGGCAGGTCGACGCTGTAGCCCGCATGCTTCATGGCCACCAGTGTGTTGTAAAGCGACTCGAACACCGCCAGGAAGGCGGCGGTGCCGATGTTGCCGGCGTTGGGCGGGAAGCTGAAGATCACCACGCCCACCTTGCGCGCGGCACGCTCGCTGCGACGCAGGTCGACCAGGCGGCCCACGCGTTGCGCCAGCATGTCGGCGCGGTCCATGCAGCTTTGCATGTCGTGCGCAGCGCTGTCTTGAATGAATTGGCACTGGTGCGAGCAGCCGGTGCAAGCGACATGCGAGGCGCTGCCGCGACCGCCATAGACCATGGAGCCGGTGGCGCCATCGAGCTCGGGGATGGCCACCATCATCGTGGCTTCCACCGGCAGCAGGCCGCGCGCCGAGGCACCCCATTGGTCCAGGGTCTGAAATTCCACCGGCGTGACGGCCAGATAGGGCACGTCCAGCTGCGCCAGCACGTCTTCAGCGGCGCGTGCGTCGTTGTAGGCCGGGCCGCCCACCAGCGAGAAGCCCGTGAGAGACACCAGGGCGTCAATCGCCGGTCGACCGTCCTTCATGAAGAAGGACTCGACGGCGGGGCGGTTGTCCAGGCCGGTGGCATACGCAGGGATGACGCGCAGGCCGCGGGCCTCCATCGCGGTGATCACGCCGTCGTAGTGCTTGGTGTTGCCTGCGAGCAGGTAGGACCGCATCAGGAGCAGGCCCACGGTGCCGCGCTTGCCGGTGATGGCCACGCGGGGCAGGTCGCTGACCTGTGCCGACAAGCGGGGCTCCATCGCCGAGTGGTAGACGCCGACCTCGGGGTACTCGGCGGGTGGCAGCACCTTGGCTTTTCCGCGCAGCCCGGCGCGCGGGCCGTCGGCATAGCGGTCCACCAGTAGCTGCACCATCTGCACCAGGTTGTCCTCGGAGCCGGCCAGCCAGTATTGCAAGGTGAGGAAGTAGGCGCGCACGTCCTGTGCGGTGCCGGGGATGAAGCGCAAGATTTTGGGCAGGCGCCGCAGCATCTTCATCTGCTGCGCGCCGGCGGTGGCCTTGCCTTCGGCGCCACGGTTGCTGTCGACGTTGTCGCCCTCGCGCTTGCCCCGCATGCGTTTGAGCATGCCCATGAAGCCGCTGGCGGGCGCGCCCATGTCGAACTTGCCCATGCGCGTGAGCTTCATCACCTCGGCGGCCGACATGGCGCAGACCATGGCGTCGCAGTGGTCACGCCGCGCCTTCAGCGCAGGCAGCACCGGCAGGAAGTGGTCCTCCATGAACAGCATCGTGGCGATCACGATGTCACCGCGTGCGATGTCGTCCAGCGCGCGCTGCAAGGCGGCGGGCTCGTCCGACCATTCGGCGGCGGCATGCACCTTGAGCGACACACCCGGCAGCGACTTGGCCAGACGGCGTGCAGCGCGCTGCGCGGCGCTGGCCAGATGGCTGTCCATCGTGACCAATACAACCCGCATCGGCGTGGCGCCGGCCCGGGCTTCAGCGGCTGAAGTGGGCTTTGGCATCGTAGAGGGTGTCCAGCGTGATCACGCCGAGCCCGTGCTCGCGTGCATACAGCTCGGTGTTGCGGCGCGCTTTGCCCCGCACGAAGAAGGGAATCTTTTTCAGTTCGCGCTCGGCATCGGCCTGCCAGGTGGCGACCCAGGCGGCAGCAGCGGGGTCGGTCGCAGTCGCGACGGGCGCGGCGTCTGTGGCCGTCGCTGACGTCGCCGGTGCGGGAGTCGCCACGGGGGCCGGTGCCTCGCGGCGCCGCGCCGAGCCACCCAGGTGCGAGGGCGTCGCGTCTTCATGGAATTCGCTGTCGCCGCGGAACATCCCGATCAGATGTTCCTCCAGACCCATCATCAGCGGATGCACCCAGGTGTCGAACAGCACACACGCACCTTCGAAGCCCATTTGCGGTGAGTAGCGCGCCGGGAAATCTTGCACGTGCACCGGCGCCGAGATCACCGCGCAGGGGATGCCCGCGCGCTTGGCGATGTGACGCTCCATCTGCGTGCCCAGCACCAGCTCGGGCTGGGCGGCCAGGATGTGTTCTTCCACTTCCAGGTAGTCGTCGGTGATCAGCGGCTCGACGCCATAGAGCTTGGCGGCCTCGCGGATCTCGCGTGCGAACTCGCGGCTGTAGGTGCCCAGACCCACCACGGTGAAGCCCATTTCCTGGGCCGCCACACGGGCAGCGGCCACGGCATGCGTGGCGTCACCGAAGATGAACACGCGCTTGCCGGTGAGGTAGGTGGAGTCGACCGAGCGCGCATACCAGCGCGCGCGTGAGGCGGTGCGCGCCAGCAGCGGCTCGGCATCCAGGCCGGCCAGATGCGCCACTTCGCGGATGAAATCGTGGGTGGCGTTGACGCCGATCGGCACGGTGCGGGTAAAGGGCTGGCCGAAGCTGCGTTGCAGCCAGCTGGCGGCCACCGAGGCGATCTCGGGGTACATCACCACGTTGAACTCGGCGTCTTGCAGGCGCGCCAGATCGGCGGGCGTGGCGTTGAGCGGCGCGACGACGTTCACATCGATGCCGATTTCGTCCAGCAAGCCGCAGATCTCGCGCAGGTCGTCGCGGTGGCGATAGCCCAGCGCGGTCGGGCCCAGCACGTTGCAGCGCGGACGACCTTGGCCCGGCGCACGTTCGCGCTTGGCACCGGCCAGCGTGCGCACCAGTTGGTAGAAGGTCTCGGCCGCGCCCCAGTTTTCCTTGCGCTGGTACGAGGGCAACTCCAGTGCCACCACCGGCACCGGCAGGTTCAGCGCCTGCGCCAAGCCGCCCGGATCGTCCTGAATCAGTTCGGCGGTGCATGAGGCACCCACCAGCATGGCTGCCGGCTGGAAGCGTGCGTAGGCTTCCTGCGCCGCGGTCTTGAACAATTGCGCGGTGTCGCTGCCCAGGTCGCGGGCCTGGAAGGTGGTGTAGGTCACCGGCGGGCGGCGCGGCAGCCGCTCGATCATCGTGAACAGCAGGTCGGCGTAGGTGTCGCCCTGCGGCGCGTGCAGCACGTAGTGCACGTCCTTCATGGCGGTGGCCACGCGCATCGCGCCCACATGGGGCGGTCCTTCGTAAGTCCAGAGGGTCAGTTGCATGGTGTGCGTCTTTCCTCAGGCGGCCAGCTTCAGGCGGCGTGTCAGCGGGCGGGTGAACAACTCGGCGAGGTCCGCCGCCTGGTCAAAGCCCTGAATGGGGGTGAACACCAGTTCGATCGCCCACTTGGTGGTCAGGCCCTCGGACTCCAGCGGATTGGCCAGGCCCAGGCCGCACACCACCAGATCGGGTTGCGCGGCGCGGCAGCGATCGAGTTGGTTCTCCACATGCTGGCCTTCGGCCAAGCGGGTGTCGGCGGGCAGCAGGGCGAGTTCTTCGGCCAGGTGTTGGCGGTGCAGATACGGCGTGGCCACTTCGACCAGTTGCATGCCCATCTCGCGCGAGAGAAAGCGCGCCAGCGGCACTTCCAGCTGCGAGTCGGGGAAGAAGAAGATGCGCTTGCCTTCCAACTGCACGCGTTGGCGGGCCAGCGCCGCGCCGGCGCGCTCGCGGGCGCCGCGGGTCACTTCGTCCAGGCGCTCGCGTGAGACGCCGAAGGCATCGCAGGCCGCGGCCAGCCAGGCCAGCGTGCCTTCCACGCCCAGCGGGAAGGGCGCGGGCAGGCGCGTGGCGCCCCGCGCTTCGAGGGCGCGTGCGGTGTCGCCCAAAAAGGGTTGGGCCAGCAGATAGCGGGTGTTCGCGCCGACCGGGGGCAGGGCGCCCGCCTGCCGCGGCGGGAAAAAGCGCGTCGGGATGCCCAGTTGCTCGAACACGCGGGCGAACTGGTCTTCCACCACATCGGCCAGCGCGCCCACCACCATCAGCTCGGGGGCGGCTTGGGCGGGCGATGCCGGCAGCACCGGCACCAGCGAGGCCAGGCAGGCGTCTTCGCCCTGGGTGAAGGTGGTCTCGATGCCGCTGCCCGAGTAATTGAGCACGCGCACGCCGGGGTTGAAACGTTGCGACAGGCGCTGCGCGGCGCGCGAGAGGTCCAGCTTGATCACTTCCGAGGGGCAGGAGCCCACCAGGAACAGCATCTTGATGTCGGGGCGGCGCTCCAACAGGCGCGTGACCACGCGATCGAGTTCCTCGTTCGCATCGGCCAGGCCGGCCAGGTCGCGCTCGTCGATGATGGCCGTCGCGAAACGCGGCTCGGCAAAGATCATCACGCCGGCCGCAGATTGGATCAGGTGGGCGCAGGTGCGCGAGCCCACCACCAGAAAGAAGGCGTCCTGAATCTTGCGGTGCAGCCAGATGATGCCGGTCAGGCCGCAGAACACTTCGCGCTGGCCGCGTTCGCGCAGGACCGGCGCGTCGGCGCAACCCAGGGCTTCGGCGCGGATGGGAATGACGGGGCTCATCGGGCGCCCTCCACAGACAGGTTGGGGGATCCGGCGGCGTTCGATTCAACGTCCGCCTGGGTGCGCGAGGCCGCTTCCTGAAGCCGCGCCGCGCGTAGCTTGAGCAGGAACTGGGTCGCGTTGATCACATAGGTCGCGTAAGCGGCCAGGGCCAGGCCCATGAGGGCGCGGTCGCTCAGGGCG
>JBIKUT010000387.1:0-2519 GCA_044347465.1 Ramlibacter sp. | reverse complement strand
TGTTCTCGTCGAGCATGCGGGCCTTGCTCTTGCCGAAGCTGAAGGCCCCGCCCTTGCCCCCGCCCTGCATCTGGCGCATGAAGTACACCCAGACCCCGATCAGGAGCAGCATCGGGCCCCAGCTGACCAGGAGGGTCATGATCAAGGAGCCTTCTTCGCGGGGCTTGACGTCGAACTTCACGCCGTTGGCGATCAGGTCGCCCACCAGGCCGCGATCGAGGTAGGTGGCGGTGGTGCGGATGCGGCGGTCATCGGTGGTGACGGCCACGATCTCGGTGCCGCCCTGACCTTCCTGGATCACCGCGTTCTTGATGCGCTTGTTCTTGACCTCTTCGAGGAAGTCGGAATAACCCATCACGTTCGCGCCAGAGCCGCCGCGTGTGTCGAACTGCTTGAAAACAGTGAACAGCACGAGGGCAATCACCAGCCAGACGGCAATTTTCGAGAACCACTGATTATTCAACTCGGTCTCCGGGAGAGGGCTACTAGGCCTATGTGAAGCCCATTCTAGGCCTTTCAAGCAGAGCAGCGACACAAAAGAGGGACAACCGCCCCGGGGTTAGGGGTACCGGGGGGCCGAGCCGAGCGGCGGCTCAGGCGGGGCGCTTGGGGCCGATCCCGACCAGGAAGGTCTCGGAGGACTTGTCCCGGGAGGCCTTGGGTTTGATCGGTTTGACCACCCGGAAGGTTTCCTTGAACAACTTCACCAGCTGGCTGTAGCCGCTGCCATGGAACACCTTGGTCACCAGGGCCCCCTCGGGCTTGAGGTGGGCCAGGGAGAACTCGATGGCCAGTTCGACCAGGTGGCTGATGCGGGCGGCATCGGCCGATTCGATGCCCGAAAGATTGGGGGCCATATCGGACACCACCACGTCGACGATTCGCCCGGCCAGCGCCGCCTCCAGGCTGGCCAGCACTGGCGGCTCGCGAAAATCCCCCTGCAGGAAGGTCACCCCCTCGATCGGATCCATGGGGAGCAGATCCAGCGCCAGGATCACGCCATTGAGCTCGCCGGCCGCCGCGCCTGCGGGGGACAGCCGCCGGCGCACGTACTGGCTCCAGGCGCCGGGCGTGGAGCCCAAATCCACCACCACATGGCCCGGGCGGATCAGGCCCAGGGCCTCATCGATTTCCTTGAGCTTGTAGGCGGCGCGGGCGCGGTAGCCCTCTCTCTGGGCGAGCTTCACATAGGGATCGTTGATGTGGTCGTTCAACCACGCCTTGTTCACCTTTTTGCTCTTGGTCTTGATCTTCATTGCGTTTCCGTCTTGCCGGGGCGCTCACCGCGCCGCAGCCATAATGCGAGCCATGCCCGCTATTGAATTGTCCATCGCCGAGCGCAAGGCGCATCGTGCCGAGGCCCACCACCTCGATCCCGTCGTCATGATCGGCAACGACGGCCTCACGCCGGCGGTGCAAAAAGAAGTCGACGCCGCCCTCAACGCCCACGGCCTGATCAAGGTGCGGGTGCTGGGCGACGACCGCGCCGCCCGCGACGCCATCTACCTGCAACTGACCGACCAACTCGGCGCCGCCCCCATCCAGCACATCGGCAAGCTGCTGGTGATGTGGCGGCCCAAGCCGCCCAAGGCCCGCGCCGAGGTCGACGAAGACCGAAAGGCCGGCCCCCGCGACATCAAGGTGCTGAAATACAGCAAGCGCGGCGGCCAGCGGCCCGAGGTCAAGACCTTGCGCGTGCTGGGCAACCAGCGCCTCACCCCCGGCGGCCAGGTCAAACGGGCCAAGCCCAAGCAAAAATCGGTCAAGAAGGGTCGGCTGACCTGAGGCCGGCCAGCTTGTAAAGCACGGCACCGGCACAGGCCCATTGCAGCAGGTACAGGCCGCTGCCCACGGCGTGCCACAGCTTCAGGTTCTCGCGCGCCACGATGCGCGGCGCGACCCCAAACTCCAGCAGCAAAGCGGCCAGCAGGCCCGCCAACAGCCAGGCCAGCGCCCCGCCGGCCCAGTCCATGCGCGGCGCCTCGCCACGCGGCCGCGACACCATCAGCAACACCACGCCGCAGCCCAGGGCCACCCAGGTCTGGGCGGAAAACAGCCGGGCCGCCATACCCCCGGCCAGCGTCGGCGTGGGCAAGTGGGCAAACAGCAGGGGCACAACCCAGGCGCCCACGGCCGTGAGGCTGCCCCACCAGAGGGCGGCCGCCAGCAGGCCGAGGCGGTCGACGGGCTTCAAGGGGTCGATCAGGCGTAGCGAACCGCGACGATTTCGTAGCGGCGCAGGCCGGCAGGGGCCTGGACCTCGGCGGTATCGCCCTCCTCCTTGCCAATCAGCGCGCGGCCGATGGGGCTGGAGACGTTGATCAGGCCGAGTTTGAGGTCGGCTTCGTCCTCGCCGACGATCTGATAGGTGACCTTTTCGCCGCTGTCCTCGTCCTCGAGTTCGACGGTGGCGCCGAAGACTACCTTGCCATCGGCATCGACCGAGGCGGGGTCGATCACCTGGGCGGCCGAGAGCTTGCCCTCGACTTCCTGGATGCGGCCTTCGATGAAGCCCTGGC
>JBIKUT010000386.1:0-2527 GCA_044347465.1 Ramlibacter sp. | reverse complement strand
GTCGGCGATGGAGTCCTTGACGATGATGTCCTTGCCCGTCTTCGGGTTCTTGAACTTGCACCACGGGCCGCCGTCGATCAGCTCGGCGCCGAATTCGCGCTGGGCCAGGGCGTAGCTCCAGTCACGGAAGCCCCCTTCGGTGAACTTCATGATGTTGCCCTTGTGCACGATGGTGACGCTGGGCTTGTCGTTGTCGATCGCGTACTGAATGGCCTTGCGCACCAGGCGCTCGGTGCCTTCGCGCGAAACCGGCTTGATACCGATGCCCGAGGTGTCGGGGAAGCGGATCTTCTTGACGCCCATCTCGTCGATCAGGAACTTGATCAACTTCTTGGCTTTGTCGGTTTCAGCTTCGTACTCGATGCCGGCGTAGATGTCTTCCGAGTTCTCGCGGAAGATGACCATGTGGGTCTTCTCGGGCTCTTTCAGGGGCGAGGGCACGCCCTTGAAGTACTGAATGGGGCGCAGGCAAACGTACAGGTCGAGCTCTTGGCGCAGGGCCACGTTGAGGGAACGGATACCGCCGCCAACCGGGGTGGTCAGGGGGCCCTTGATGGACACGACGTAATCGCGCACGGCATGCAGGGTTTCCTCGGGGAGCCAAACATCCGGCCCGTACACGCGGGTGGACTTCTCGCCGGCGTACACCTCCATCCAGTGGATCTTGCGCTTGCCGCCATAGGCCTTGGCCACAGCGGCATCCACCACCTTGAGCATCACGGGGGTGATGTCCATCCCGGTGCCATCGCCCTCGATGTAGGGAATGACGGGTTCATCCGGGACATTGAGCGACATGTCGGAATTGACCGTGATTTTCTTGCCCTGGGCGGGCACTTTGATGTGCTGATACATGGGGAAAACGTCTCCGGAAGGAACAAAAACCTACTAATTTGGGGCAACCGACTGGGTGCAAGACCGGATTCTAGCGGCGAATCTGGGGTGTCACGAAGGCGTCACCCCGCTCAAAAAGGGCGTGCCGAAGAAGGAAAATCCAAATTCCTGTCAACCGGCGGGAATTGCCTGCGTTAGTAGGACACCTGCCGGTAACACTGCAGGCAAACTTTGAAAAATCCTTAAGGAAACACCATGAAAACCCTGTTCGCTGCTCTGATCGCTGGCCTGTTCGCCGTCTCCGCTTTCGCACAAGCTTCGGGCGGCAAGCCCGCCGCTTCGGGCGCCAAGCCCGCCGCTTCGGCCAAGAAGTAATCGGTTCACACCGATCGAAAAGCCCGCCTCGAGCGGGCTTTTTTCTTTCTGTCGATTCTTTTTCCGAGCACACGCCATGACCAAACTGATCGCCGGCTTGATCGCCACCGCCTTCGCAGCCACCGCTTTTGCCCAAGCCGCACCGGCTGCACCCGCGGCCCCTGCAGCGCCCACGGCCGCCCCGTCCGCGGCGCCCGCCGCCGCCGATACGAAGGCCGAGAAAAAGAAGAACACCGCCAAACCCAAAAAGGCGAAGAAAGCCAAGAAAGCCAAGAAGGCCGACGCTTCCTGAAGCGGTTCACGCCCTCCCCGAGATGCCTGCCGTCCGCAGGCATTTTTCATTGAACGACAATCGGCCCATGCTGCAACTGCCGACCTTTCTCCTCGCACTCGTCCTGGCCCTGGGACCGACCCCTTCGCAGGCCCAGCAGCCGCAGCTGAATCTGCCGCGGGTCAAACTCTTGGCCGGCATGCACCAGATCGACGCCCAGTTGGCCAGTACGCCCGAGCAGCGCGCCACAGGTCTGATGTGGCGACGCGACATGCCGATGCACGAAGGCATGCTGTTCGTCTTCGAGCAGCCGGCCGTCCAGTGCTTTTGGATGATGAACACACCCTCCCCGCTGACGGCGGCCTTCGTCGCGGACGACGGCACCCTCGTCAACCTGGCCAACATGAAACCGCTGTCGACCGAGTCGCATTGCTCGGCGCGTCCTGTGCGCTTCGTGCTCGAGATGAACCAAGGCTGGTTCGAGAAAAAGGGGCTGCGCGCCGGCGCCCGTCTGACGGGCGAGCCGTTCACGCGGTAAGCAAGCCGCCGAGACCCTCCCGCAACGCGGCACCCCAAAGGCGTGCCACCAACAGCAAGGGCCGCAACCGCGGCCCTTGGCATGTGAGGCAATCAAGACGCGCAGGCACGCTGCGCGTCGGCTCAGCCTCAGCCGAAGTTCTTCTGGGCGAACTCCCAGTTCACCAGCTTGTCCAGGAAGGTCTCGACGAACTTCGGGCGCAGGTTGCGGTAGTCGATGTAGTAGGCGTGCTCCCACACGTCCACCGTCAGCAGGGCCTTGTCGGCGGTGGTCAGGGGGGTGCCGGCGGCGCCGGTGTTGACGATGTCGACCGAGCCATCGGCCTTCTTGACCAGCCAGGTCCAGCCCGAGCCGAAATTGCCGACGGCCGACTTGACGAAGGCTTCACGGAAAGCGGCGTAGCTGCCCCACTTGGCCGTGATGGCGCTGGCCAGCGCGCCGGTGGGCTCGCCACCGCCAGCGGGCTTCATGCAGTTCCAGAAAAAGGTGTGGTTCCAGATCTGAGCGGCGTT
>JBIKUT010000385.1:0-2550 GCA_044347465.1 Ramlibacter sp. | reverse complement strand
GCGAAGTGGCTCGCTTGCTCGAAGAAACGGGCGACCTCGCGCGGGCCGAAGCCCTGTACCTGCGCCTGTTGGAATTGCGTGTCGCGGCCTTGGGCGCCAAAAGCACTGGCGCCGCCCGCACGCGCGAGCGTCTGGTGGCCTTGTATGAGCGACAGGGGCGCCTGGAGGATGCAGCGCGTTATCGGGATCCGCCGGCGTCAGATCCTGCGTGAGCCCGCTCTAACCCCAGGCCTGAACAAACGCGCGGGCCTGCGCCCGCACGGTGTCGGCGTCATCCCCTGGTCGATACAAGGCCGAGCCCAATCCCGCACCGCTGGCGCCGGCAGCGCGGTAGGCCGCCAGGTTCTGGGGTGTCACTCCGCCCACGGGGAGCAGCGGCACCTGCGGTGGAATGACTGCGCGCAGCGCCTTCACCACCGGGGGCGGTGTCATCTCCGCGGGAAACAGCTTGAGCCCGTGCGCGCCTGCGCGCAGGGCCGCGAAGGCCTCACTGGGACTGAGCACGCCGGGCAGGCAGACCATGCCCCGGTCCAATGCGGCCCGTACGACCGCGACATCCAGGCAAGGCGATACCACCAAGCGCCCTCCAGCGGCATGCACCGCGTGCACCTCCTGCACGGTCAGCACGGTGCCCGCGCCGATCAGCGCCTCGGGATGCGCCGCCACCAGTCGCTCGATGCTGACCAGGGGCTCGGGTGAATTGAGTGGTACCTCGATCAGGCCAAAGCCCGCGTCGGTGAGGGTAGCGCCGATGGCAGGTGCCTGCGCCGGCGTAAGCCCGCGCAAGATGGCCACCAGCGGCAGCCGGCGCATGACGCGCTCGAACGTGTGCAGGGCGGGGTGGGTCATGCGTTCATGTCCAGTTCGCGCGCGATGCGCCACAGGCCAGCCCAGGTGACGCTGCCTTCCAGAGGCCGGGCCTGCACGCCGGCCAATGCCAGCGCCCGCTGGTAGCGGGCAGTGAGAGCCGGCGCACCCACCAGCAGCACGGGTGTGGCGGGATCCGGCGCATGCTGTCGCACTTCTTCGCCGATCACCAGGCCCGACAGGTACTCGGGCAGGCGCTGCGGCGGCACCTGGCGAAACAGCGACAGGGTGCGCACGCTAAAGGCGGTGTGCAGCAGCCCCCCGCCTTGCAAAGCCCGCCGGACCCCCCACTCGAAGGCCTCATCGTCGGCGGCGGTGGCATCGTCCACAGGCGGCAGCGTGCGCGCCAGCAGCGAGTGCTGCCGCAGCAGCTGATAGACCTCGCCGGTCATGTAGGAGGTGAAGGCCTCGATGCGTTGTGCGCGCACGCGGGCCCATTTGCTGTGGGTGCCAGGCAAGACGAGTGTGGCGTCCTTCAGGCCGGTGGCCGCCAGTGCGCCGAGGATCTGAGTTTCTTCGCCGCGCATCACGTCGGGCAGCTGCGCCAGCTCGGGCGCATCGGCCAGACCCGCATGCTGGCAGGACAGGCCCGGCACGATGGCGATGCGCCCAGGCTGCACCCAGCGCAGTGCGCTGGCGATGTCTTGCGCGTTGGCGGTGCAGGGGCAGTAGGGCGCTTCTTGCCAGCCTTGCTGGCTACCCACCATGCCGGCCATCAGCGCCACCTGGGTGGGCGGGCGCATCCAGTCGCCAAACAGGTCGTTGAAAACCGTTTCGAAGCCGCCGGGCGGCACATGCAGGATGCCCAGGGGCGCGGAGCGTTCTTGCAGCACGCCGCCTTGGCGATCGAGCAGCGCGCCACGCAGCGCGCTCGTGCCCCAGTCGATGGCGATCATGGGAGGGCGCGCCCCAAGGGCATGGCAGGAAAGGGTTTAGCCACGGCCCACGTAGGGCATCTGCGTGGCCATCACCGTGGTGAACAGCATATTGGCCGACAGGGGCAGGCGGGCCATGGTCATGAAGGTCTCGACCACGCAGGACATGTCCATGCGCGCCTCGGCCTTGATGCTGCCATCGGCCTGTGGCACGCCCGAGGCCATCCTCAAGGTCATGTCGCTGGCAACGTTGCCGATGTCGATCTGGCCCACCGCGATGTTGAAGGCGCGGCCATCGAGCGCGGCGGCGCGTGTCAGACCCGAGACCGCGTGCTTGGTGGCGGTGTAGGGAATGGAGCCCGGGCGCGGCGCGTGCGCGGAGATCGAGCCGTTGTTGATGATGCGACCGCCTTGCGGGGTCTGATGACGCATCAGGCCAAAGGCCTGCGACAGACAGTAGTAGGCGCCGTTGAGGTTGATGTTGACGGCGCGCTGCCAGTCCTCCAGCGCGGTCTCGTCGGGCATCTTGGAAGGCGTGGAGATGCCCGCGTTGTTGAACAACAGGTCCAGCCGACCATGCCGCGCCCGCACGCCCTCAAAGAGCGTGGCGACTGCGGCCGGATCGCTCACATCGGCCGCGGCCACATGGGCGCGTGATGATGCGGCACCGGCGGCCTTGGCTGTTTCTTGCAAGGCGTCGGCGCGGCGTCCGACCAGAACCACCTCCCAGCCATCGGCCAGCAGCGCCAATGCACAGGCCTTGCCGATACCGGAGCTGGCGCCGGTCACCATGGCGATCTGGTTCATT
>JBIKUT010000392.1:0-10082 GCA_044347465.1 Ramlibacter sp. | reverse complement strand
GCGCCAGAATGTGCGCCAGTGGGTCACGCTGGCAGCCTGCAGGTCGGCCGGCGAGTCCAGCGCCAGGCCGGTGGCCTGAGCGAACACCTGGACGAACGCAGTCAGGTCTTCGGACGGTCGTCGCGGCATGCCATTCCCCCTTCGCGAATGACCTTAGCACCGGGAGGGGCCAGGCTGGGCCTGCTGGCATGGCTCGAACGGGGGGGGGCGGGGGCGCCGCTATAATCTGAGGCTTCGGTTGCCGGTGTAGCTCAGTCGGTAGAGCAGCTCATTCGTAATGAGAAGGTCGGGTGTTCGATTCATCTCTCCGGCACCAATCCATTTCAAAAGCCTGGGGTTTCCCGGGCTTTTTTCTTGGGTGCCTCTGGGCCGAGGCAAGACCTTTTATGGTCTATATTCGGTCCTCTCGGAGGGCCCTCATGCGTTACTCGTCTCAAGTAAAACCCATCAGCTACCTCAAGGCGCATGCCGCGGAGGTCTTGGCCTCTCTGGACGCGCAGCGCGAACCTTTTGTGATCACCCAAAACGGCGAGGCCAAGGCCGTCCTTCAGGACGTCGCCAGTTTCGAAGAGACCCAGGAGACGCTCGCGCTCTTGAAGCTGCTGGCACTGGGTAATCAGGACATTGAGCAGGGCAAGCTCAGACCCATCGCCGATGTGGCCGCACGACTGAAATCCAAAAAATCGGTTGCCTGATGGTGGTCCGCATGCGGGTCCTGCTCACACAAGGCGCGGAGCAGGACATCCAGTCGATTCACGACTACATCACAGAATCTGATGGTCCCTTGCGTGCGGACCAAGTGCTCGATGGTCTGCTGGCTGCCACAGTCAAACTGACCGTCATACCGGAGCGGGGAAGCTACCCCAAGGAGCTCCTGACCCTCGGCATCAAGGAGTACCGTCAAGTCTTCTTCAAGCCCTATCGAATCATCTACCGCGTCATCGGGCGTGACGTCGTGGTGTATGTCGTGGCTGACGGGCGCAGGGACATGCAATCACTTCTCGCGCGTCGACTCCTGGGCGCCTGACATGACCGCCTCCAGCATCTGTGCAGCCTGCGAGCCAACATCAGTTAAACAAACTCGGTGGCGAGATCACGCCGAAATTCGGCCCCACCCCTCCAGACAGGGGCGGAGGACATTGGTTGCTCATTTTGGCCAAGATGTATTTTTGGTTGCCCCCCACCGCGTCTAAGATCTGCAGACAGGCAAAGCCCACGATGGCGGATGAGGAGCCCGAGACCACCTTGTCCAATGCGGGGACCACCACGAATTCGCACTGCCGATTGCCTGCTGCGCTGCATTTTTTGACATCGGTGAACAAACTGGTTTTGACACCTGTGAGTATCCAGGCCGCATCGCCCACCGACATGCTGATCGGATTGCCTTCCTCAATCAGTTTCTCAATGGCATTGGCCCCCGAGTCGCGTGTGTCCAGCGATGTCCATTCGCCCGATTCGCAGTTGCCGTAGTGGTACAGCGATCCGATCTTGAACTCAGGCACTTTTCCGGTTTTGGGGTCGACACGCGGTCCGGCAGGCTGCGCGCTCATGTCCCAAAACGTGTCGTACATGCATTTTGAAATGGCGAAGGGAAACAAGCCGCCTGGCTGGATGGTCCCAGGACTGCTCACCCCCGCCACCGCCGTGACTCGCACCGGCTTGGCATACACGCCCCAGATGCTGGCCAAAAAAGTGCGCACAGGCCCCTGGTTCTGGCCCTCCCTTTTCCCCAGGCTCACCTGCACAGCGGGGGCGTCGTTGGGGCCGGGTGTCATGGGCAAGCCTTGCAAGCCCGTGGCAGCCTGGGTGGTGTCCCAGTAACCGGTGAGCACCTGTCCGTCTGCCAACGTGTGCCCCGCTGCGCTATTCAAGGCGATGGCGTTGCTGGCCGTCGTGGCAGCACCCGACCAGTCCAGCGCAGCGGCCCCACTGGCGTAGAGCTTGCGTGCCCCGGCCAGAGCAGCAGCATCCGCGTCGTTTTGCAACTCGTTGCGCACCACATGCAGATAAGCCAAATCCACCGCCAAGGCCCCTACGCCCATCAGCACAGGCAAGGTCAGGGCCACCAGCACGCTGACTGCGCCTTTTTGGAATCTGGAGACCCGTTTGATTTTTTCCATCGCCGTGTCCTTCACTCGTAAACCATCACGGTGCTGGCCTGCAACACCCAGGGCCTGCCCAGGCTTTGGAACAAGCTGCCTAGACCTATGCCTTGAAATGTATAGCTCACGGTGACCTGCAGCGTGGGGTCACCGCCCAGGCTGCCTTTCTGAATGAGCACGATGGGCTGTACCGGACTGGCGCCAAAGCTGACCAGCGCACTTTGAGCGTATTGGCGGACCACCTGCCTGATTTGCTCATCGGTCAGCAGCGGATTACGCGCCACGATGCCCGCGCGCGCGCCTTCGCGGCTGGCATTGGTGATCACGGCCTTGTCGTACAAAGCCAGGCTCGCATCAATGCCGCCCACCAGCAAGGCGAGCAAGATGGGCAGGATGAGCGCGAACTCGACAGCGGCCGCACCGCGCTGCATCTGCCTCTGCCTCTTGGATCGCCTACGGGTCTGGCGTTTGGGGTCCTGAAGCCATGTCATGGGCAATCTCCTGAGCGGGGTCCGACGGGGTCCATTGGAAGAACCCGACCTTAGAGATGCACGCGGCTTGCTTCGGTGCGCTGGCGCACTGCGCGTGCGTTGCAGGCATCAAAAAGGATGCTTAGGTGCTCTACCGCACTGTGCAAGTCGGCCCAATTTTTTAAAGTGGCCTGGCGGTTTGGAAACATCCGGACCGCTGCAGAGCCCGATGGACGCTACACGAAGACACCCACGGTGCGTGCCGCGAACCCACAGGCTTGAAGCTCTCCCTCACTTTTCAACTCTGGAGTTAGCACATGAAAAACTTTTCTCAATTCTTCAAGACATTTTGGGCCGATGAAGAGGGTGCAACCGCCATTGAATATGGCCTGCTGGCCTCGCTGATCGCACTGGCGATTGTGGGCGGCGCCACCGCTCTGGGCGGCTCCATCAATGACTTATTCAACTCGGTGTCGACAACGCTGGATGGCGTTCTGACGCCTTGATAAAGACCCAACGAATGCCTGTCACACATTCGATCTGAAGCACCCCCATGCCCCTGAGCCATTTTGACTGGACACATCTGGCCGCATTGGCCGCCATGCTTTTGGCGGCCATGTGGCTCGACACCGCAACGCGCCGCATTCCCAACGCACTGGTGTTGTCGGGCTCCTTGACGGCCATCGGGCTTTCACTGTCGCCACACGGCATCGGCCTGGGCTCGGCGCTCGCGGGGGGCATGGTGGGCTTTTTAGGTTTTCTGGTGCTCTACCTGCTACGGGCTTTAGGCGCTGGCGATGTGAAGCTGGCCACCGCTACGGGCCTTTTTGTGGGTCATCCCGACATGCTCTGGGTCAGCGTGCTCATCTTGTTGGCCGGGGGCCTTCTGTCCATCACCTGGGCTGTATTCAGGGGTCAACTGGTCCAGACGTTGAACAACCTGAGCAGAGGCTTGACGCACGTGTGGCGTCGCCGCCCATACGGGCAGAGCGCTCAGCGTACGACCTTTCCCTTGAGCGCGACACGCATGCCCTACGCCCTGGCGATTGGCGCGGGAACTGCCGTGCATGTTCTCAAACTGTCGCCCTTTTCGTGAACTCCTGAGTCTTGCAAGGACTTTCTTCCATGAGAAACATTCGGCCCTTGGGTGCACTTCTTCTGGCCTTGGTGCTGGGCCTGGCGACTGCGGCTTATGCGGCCATCTGGCTGCAACAGCAAAGCGCTTCCAACACCTTGCAAGTGATCGTGGCCCAACGCGATCTGCAAATGGGGACCCGGCTGCAACCGGACATGCTGCAAACCCTGGCTTGGCCTAAAGCTGCGGGCATTCAGGACCCCTTGACCACGCTGGACCAAGCGGTCGGTCGGGTCATTCATATGCCCGTTCTGCGCGGCGAGCCCTTGCTGCAAAGCAAGCTCGCAGCGGAGGGCGAGAAAGGCGGTCTGTCCTCGGTGCTCGCGCCTGGGCAACGTGCAGTGACCGTGAAGGTCAATGAAATCATGGGCGTCGCCGGTTTCGCGCTGCCCGGAAATTTTGTGGACGTGATGGTCAACATGCCTGACGGTGAGAACCAACCCGTCTCCAAGATCGTCATCGAACGTATCCGAGTGCTGGCCGTGGCACAAGACGTATCCACCAACGAGAGCAAGCCCCGCGTGGTCAATGCCGTGACTTTGCAGGTCAGCCCGCAACAGGCCGAGCAGATCGACCTGGCCCGCAGTGTCGGCACCTTGTCGCTGGTGCTGCGCAGCTACAGCGACATCATCCCCGTGCAAACAGCGGGCTCGCGCAAGCTGGACTTGCTGCCCCAGGTGGCCGCCGCGGTTGTGGCGAGCTCTGCCGCCAAGCCTGCCCCGGCGCGTCCGCGGGCTGCCCGCCCCGCGCCCCCGGCTGCCGCCGCAGCCCCAGCCCCAGCCCCGCCTGCACCGGAACCCAGTCGGTTTGAGGTCATCCGGGGCCTGTCTCTGTCGCGAGAGTGAGCCCCAGCCTGTCCGTTTGCCCCTTTAAAGAGAGCCCCATGCGAGCCATCCCGACCATCACACTGTCCTTTGTCTTGTCCATCGCCTGTGTAGGGTCCCAAGCGGCGCATGCAGCCGCTGCCGCTGCCTCTCCCTCTGACGCGACCCGCAGCGCCCCCTCACGCAGCGCAGCCAAATCGTCGAGCAAGCCCGAAGTGCAAACCCAAGGTCCGGTGCGCATCGCCCCGCCCCTGCGCCTGACGGCCGGAAAGTCCATGCTGCTGCAGTTGCCCGAAAGCGCCGAGCGTCTGTCGGTGGGCAACCCCGAAGTGGCCGATGTGATGCTGATCAACCCGCGCGAGATTTACCTGCTGGGCAAAAAATCAGGCCATACCAATCTGCTGGTCTGGACGGCCGAGGGCAGCACCACCTTGCGCGACATCAGTGTCGGATCCGACACCGACAGCCTCTACGCCAAACTGCGCGAGTACGTGCCCAGCGCTGAGAATCTGCGCGTCGACAGCGTGGCCGACACCCTGGTCCTGAGCGGTCGCGTGAGCGACGGCATGAAAGTGCAGCGCCTCATGGCCTTGACCGAGGCTTTCAACGGGAACAAGAAAGTCATCAACCTGCTGCGTGTGCACGGCGCGCAGCAGGTCATGCTTGAAGTCAAGGTGGCCGAGGTTTCCAAAACCCTACTCGACGAGCTGGGAGTGGACTTGAACCTGACCCGCAGCTTCGGTAACACCTCGGTCAGCCTGCTCTCACAATTGCTCAGCGAAGGATCGACCGCGCTCACCGCCGCGCGTGCCAACGGACTGACCACCGTCACGCTGACCGCCGAGATGAAGAAAGGCCTGGTGAAGATACTGGCAGAGCCCACCATCACGGCCGTCAGCGGACAAGAGGGTTCGTTTTTGGCGGGCGGCAAGATCTACATCCCCATTCCCCGGACCAGCGCCACCGGCGGCACCACCATCACGCTGGAAGAAAAAGAGTTCGGCGTGGGTTTGCGTTTCTTACCCACCGTTCTGGAAGACGGGCTGATCAACTTGCGCGTGACGCCTGAGGTATCGGAATTGTCGCAAGTGGGCACCATCGTCAAAGGCTTGGGTGACCAAAGCAGCTTGTTGCCCAGTATCACGACGCGGCGTGCCTCTACGACGGTGCAGCTGCGCGATGGCGAAAGCTTTGCCATTGGTGGGCTGGTCAAGAACAACGTCACCCAGACCGTTAAAGCCTTTCCGATTCTGGGTGAGCTGCCGATTCTGGGGGCCTTGTTTCGCAGCACCGCTTTCCAGACCGACAAGTCCGAGCTGCTGTTTGTGGTGACCCCGCGCCTGGCCCGCGTCTTGCCGCCTGACTACGCGCTGCCGACCGACAGCTATATCCCACCCACACGCCGTGAGTACTTCTGGAACGGCCAGCTCGAAGGAAAGCCGCCCGAGCCGACGCCCACAGCCCCCAACCCCGCACAGCCAGAGACCCGACCCCAGACCCAGCCCGAAAGCCAGCCCGGGGCAACACCGCCCTCCACGCCATGAACCTCATACCCCTACCTCTTCGCTACTTGAGCATCGTCGGCCTGAGCCTCGCCCTGGCCGCCTGCGATACCCCACCCACTTTGGTCGACCAACAATTTGGTCTGGCCGTACGAAGCGCCCAGACCCAGCAACGACTACTGGCCCCTGGCGCGCCACAAACCGACCGCGAAATCGATGGCACATCCGCCTTGGGCGCTGTGACGCGTTACCAGGAAAGTTTCCAGACTCCGCCCGCACCGGTCACCGTCTTCAACATCGGTTTGGGTGCGGTCAGCGCACCCTGAAAGGCTTGCCATGTCCATCCATGTGATCGCCTCCAACGAAACCCTTCTGGCCTCGCTGCGCAGCAGCCAGCAACAAAATAAGCTGCCTCTGGACAGCGCCAGGCTGCGCACACCCGGCAGCAGTTTGCGCGCATCGCTACAGGCCCTAGACGATGCCCCGCCGGGCACCATCGTGCTGCTGGACAGTCCTATCGGTATCGTGGGCGCAGCCAACGACGACCTGGCCGTACTCGATGGCTGGCTGCGACAGCGACCCCAAGTGAACGTTCTGCTGTTGAGTGAAGACAACAGTAAAGCCCTGCTAACCCGGGCCATGCGAGCCGGCGTGCGCGAAGTCATTGCGCTTCCGCTCAACCCGGCCGAATTGGCGCAGACCCTGCAGCGCTGGAGCGATCGCGCGCCGACCTCAACAGGGCCAAGCAACGGAACAGGCACAGGGAACACGTCAGCGGCGCCCTCCACGCCCACTGCGCAAGATCACCCCGGTCGACTGGTGGCTTTCATGGGCTGCAAAGGCGGTAACGGCACCAGCTTTGTGGCGGCCAATATGGCTCACATCATGGCCGATGAATTTGGTAAGAAATGCGCCTTTGTCGACCTGGACCTGCAATGCGGCGACGGCGCTTTCTACCTGGGCAGCGGAACCAACAAACACAGCCTGGGCGACTTGACGCGGCAGATTGACAGGCTCGATTTGCAGCTGCTGGCGAGTTGCCTGCACGCCGTTACACCCCAGCTGAATCTGCTGGCCGCGCCCCACTCGCTTGAAAATGCCATGGCCATCAGCCCTCAAGACATCGAGAAAGTCCTGGCTCTGGTGCAAAGTCTGCACGAGCATGTGGTGGTCGACCTGCCGCGTAACCTGAACGCCTTGACGCTCAAGGTGTTGGACATGGCGGATGTGGTCTATATCGTGATGCAAAGTCAGACCCCCGATGTACGCGACGCACAGCGCCTGGTGAACATGATGCGCGCCTTGGGTTTGAGAGAAACCAAGCTTCGCCTGCTGGTCAACCGCTACAAGCCCAGAGGCTGGGTCAGCCTGACCGAGCTGGAGGAAGCCATCGGCCTGAAGGTGCAGCAAAGCATTCCGAGCGGGCCCGAATGGGTGGAAGAGTCCCTGCATATCGGTCAGCCCCTGTCAGCGGTGAACGACCACAACGCCGTGATCGACGCATTGCGGGAGGCTGCGAGCTCACTGCTGGAAAGCGCTCCCCATAAACAACGCCACTGGATTCAGCGCTGGATGGGCCAGACCACCTGAACCGATGGAACCGTCCGCCTCCCACCTTGCGTTGTGACCTCCACAGGAGAGATGTTTGAACCCGAAACTGCGCGACCAGTTTGAGAACGGCAGTCATGCGACCGCGCTGCTGGTCCCTGCCCTACTGAAGCTCAACCATGCGTCCGACCCCTGGCCCCTCACCCCCGCTGCGAAACCCATTTCGCTCGCTGAATTGGCGCCCAGCCCCAACGCACAAGGCCTTCGCCTGGACGAGATCAAGACGGGCATCCACCAGGAGATCCTGTCGCGCATGGACTGGCAGCGCATGGAGAGCATGGCCCCCGATCGTCTGCGCACCGAACTCAAGGCCCTTACCGAAGAGCTCATTTCCACGCACAAACTGGCACTCAATGAAACCGAGCACCGTCTGATCATCCAGGCCATTCAGGATGAAATGCTGGGCCTGGGCCCCATCGAGTCCTTGCTGTCTGACCCCTCCGTGTCAGACATCCTGGTCAACGGGCCGTTTCAGGTCTATGCCGAGCGGCACGGCAAGATCGTGCACACCGATGTGCAGTTTGACAGCGAAGCCCACTTGCTGCGGGTGATCGACCGCATCGTCTCGCGCATCGGGCGGCGGGTGGACGAGATGAGCCCCATGGTGGATGCGCGGCTGCCCGACGGTTCGCGCGTGAACGCGGTGATCGCGCCCCTGGCCATGGACGGGCCCTTGCTGTCGATCCGCCGCTTTGCTGTCGTGCCCTTCAGCGTGGACGACCTGATCGGCATGGGCTCGCTCACCGCGGGCATGGCCGAGCTGATCCAGGGACTGGTGCGGGCCCGTCTGAATGTGCTCGTCTCGGGCGGTACGGGAAGCGGCAAGACCACGCTGCTCAATGTCATGTCGGCCAGCATCCCGGGTGATGAGCGCATCATCACGATCGAAGACGCTGCTGAGCTGCAACTGCAACAGCCCCATGTGGTGCGTCTGGAAACGCGCCCACCCAATATCGAGGGCAAGGGCGAGATCTCGCAGCGCGACCTGCTTCGCAACAGCCTGCGCATGCGGCCTGACCGCATCATCATGGGCGAGGTACGTGGTGGCGAAGTGCTGGACATGCTGCAGGCCATGAACACGGGACACGACGGCTCCATGACCACCATTCACGCGAACTCCCCGCGCGACGCACTCACCCGGCTCGAACACATGCTGGGCATGACAGGCCTGAAGGCCGAATCGCGCGCCCTGCGCCAGCAAATTGCCGCAGCTCTGTCGGTGGTGATCCAGGTCTCTCGCCTGTCGGATGGGCAACGCAAGATCACCAGCCTGCAAGAGATCACTGGCATCGAGGGCGACGTCATCAGCATGCAAGAGATCTTCCGATTCGAGCAAACCGGCCTGAACCCCGACGGCTGCGTGCAGGGTCACTTTATGGCGACCGGCATCCGGCCTAAATTTGCACAGCGCCTGGTGACCCGCGGCATTGTGCTGAGCGATAACCTGTTCGAATCCGCCCAGCGCTGGAGTTGAGCCATGAGCACACCCTTTTGGACGATTGCCGTGCTGGCAGCTCTGAGCATCAGCGCTCTGGTCTGGAGCCTGTACGGACTGTGGCGGCAACACCTGGACCCACGCCAACAAGCCCTGGCGCAAAGACTGCAATCTGCGGCGCTCAACAGCCCCGGTGAAATGGCCGAACCCACGCTCAAACTGCGTCCCAGGCGAATGCTGAGCCAATGGGACTGGGCCGAGCGCTGGCTGCAGACCCTGCCCGGCGCAGCCGCATTCGACCATTTTTTGCTGCAAACCGGCCTGGCACTCAGCCTGGCGCAGGCCTTGTTACTGGCTGCAGCTCTGGTGCTCGTGGCTTTGGCGCTGGGCGCCAGCCTGGGCTGGCCGGTGCTGCTGAGTCTGGTGGTGGCGGTACTGGGGCCGCTGCTGTTGATCGCCTTCTTGCAACAACGCCGCGCCCGACGCATGACCCTGATCAGCCAGGCCCTGCCCGACGCGCTTGAACTGATGGCCCGCTCCATGCAAGCCGGACATGCCTTCACCAGCGCTTTGCATGTGGCGGCCAAAGACTGCCCGCCCCCCCTGTCCATCGAGCTGCGTGCGGTGTTTGAGGAAATCAACTTTGGCATCAGCACCGCACAGGCCCTGCAAAGCTTGGCCATGCGGGTGGCCAGCGACGATATGCGCTACTTTGCGGTGGCCGTCGTCATCCAAAGCGAGACGGGCGGCAACCTGGCCGAGATTCTGAGAAACACCGCACACCTGATTCGCGAACGCCAGAAAATCGCGGGGACCGTGCGCGTACTCTCGGCGGAGGGGCGAATCTCGGCCGTCGTCCTGTCGCTTCTGCCGTTTGCACTGGCTGCCCTCCTGGGCGTGATGAACCCTGGCTTCATCGCGCGCCTGTGGACCGACCCCATGGGCTTGCAGTGGGTGTATGTCTCGCTGACTCTGATGGCCATCGGCATCCTGTGGATGTGGCGAC
>JBIKUT010000384.1:0-2568 GCA_044347465.1 Ramlibacter sp. | reverse complement strand
CGCGACTCACCGCGCAGCGCCTGGCGGAGAACCCGCACTTCGTTTTCGGCGACGCCAGCCGGCGCGGCTACGGCCTGTGCGACTTCGCGCCGGCGGGCCTCACCACGACGCTGCGCGTGCTCGATGACGCGACGCGCCCGGACGCACAGGTCGAGACGCTGGCGCGATTTGCAGTGGCGGCGGGTCGGCCAGTGATTGAGCGGGCGTAGGCCCGCCCAGGGCGCTGCCATGCACCTGCCACGCCGCCGACGCGAAGACTTCGAAGAAAGTCGTGTCTACGACTACCCGCAGCATCTGCGCGCCGCGATCGACGACGCGCCTGCGGCCGCGGGGGTCTATGTGTTTCACGGCCAGGCGGGTGACCTGCCCCTGTACATCGGCAAGAGCGTGAACATCCGTCATCGGCTCCTGTCGCACCTGCGTAACGTCGACGAGGCGCGCATGCTGCGGCAAACCCAGCGCATCACCTACATCCGCACCGGCGGCGAGATCGGCGCCTTGCTGCTGGAGGCGCAGATGATCAAGCAGCAGCATCCGCTGTTCAACCAGAAGCTGCGTCGCAATCGCCAGCTATGCAGCCTACAGCTGTCGCAGGGCCACCTCGAAGTCGTCTATTCCAAAGACCTCGACTTTGCTACCGAGCCCGAGCTGCATGGCCTGTTTCCCAGCCGCCACGAGGCCCTGAACACCCTGCGTAATCTGGCCGACCAGCACCGGCTTTGCTACGGCGCGCTGGGCCTGGAAAAGCTCGCTGCCGGCAAGGCCTGCTTTCGGGTCGGCATTCGGCAATGCGCCGGCGTGTGTCGGGGCGATGAAACGCGCGAGGTGCACCAGGCGCGCCTGCTCGAAGGCCTGCTGGCCCTGCGCGTGCAGTGCTGGCCCTACGAGGGTGCGGTCGGCCTGATCGAGCGCGATGAGGCGCTCACGCAGATCCACGTGGTGCGCAATTGGTGCTACCTGGGCAGCGCCCCCACGGTGATCGACGCGCGCCGCTTGAAAAAAGTCGCGGCCGGCTTTGATGCCGACGGCTACAAGATCCTCGTGCGGCCGCTGCTGACACAGGCCGTCGAGATCGTGGCGCTTTGATGCCCAGCGCCCGCCTGTCGCTTAAGGCTTCACGACTTCCAGCAGCCGGTCCAACCCGCCGCTGTTGATCGCCACCATCGCCTGCTCACGCACCCGCGGCTTGGCGTGATAGGCCACCGACAGGCCCGCCACCCCCATCATCGGCAGGTCGTTGGCGCCGTCGCCGACCGCAATCGCTTGGCGCGCCGACAGGCCCAGCGACTCGCAGGTGGCCAGCAGCATCCGGCGCTTTTCTTCGCCGTCGCAGATGTCGCCCCAGGGTTGATCCACCATCCGACCGGTGAGCCGGCCGTCGGCCACTTCCAGCACGTTTGAGCGTGTGTAGTCGATGCCCAGACGATCGCGGATGCGGTCGGTGAAGAAGGTAAAGCCGCCCGACACCAGCAGCACCTTCAGGCCCGCAGTCTTGCAAGCGGTGACCAGAGCCTGGGCGCCCGGATTGAGCTGCAGTCGCTGGTCATACACCTGATGCATGGCGTCTACATGCACGCCCTCGAGCAGCGCCACGCGCCGGCGCAGGCTGTCCTTGTAATCGGTGATCTCGCCGCGCATCGCCGCTTCGGTGATGGCCGCGACTTCGTCCTTGCGCCCGGCGGCTGCAGCGATCTCGTCCACGCATTCGATGTTGATCAGGGTGGAGTCCATGTCAAAAGCCGCGAGGCCAAAGCTTCGCAGCGACAGCGGAGGCTGGAAACCCTGGATCACCAGGCCAGGGGCGATTTCGTGAGGGGCAGAGGTCATCGTGAGGGCAGTTGCAAAGGAAGGGGGATGAAAGGGTGTCAGGCGGCGGCTTGCACCGGCTGCCCCAGCGAGCGCAGCACGTCGCGCACCATCTGGGCCCGGTCTTTGGGCTCGGCCAGCTCGCGCTCAATGCGCAGCTTCTCGTTGCCTGCCAGCTTGATGTGGCGGTTTTTTTGCACCAGCTCGATGATCCGCATCGGATCCACCGGCGGGTTGGGGCGGAAGGTGATCTGAATCACGCCCGGGGCGGCGTCGACTTTCACCACGCCATAGGGGCGGGCCAGCACCCGCAGGCGGTGCACGTCGATCAAGGTCTGGGCCTGGGCGGGGAGCTTGCCAAAACGGTCGACGATCTCTTCGAGCAAGGCGTCGATCTGCTCGCTGTTCTTGGCGGTGGCCAGCTTTTTGTAGAAAGACAGGCGCAGGTGCACGTCGCCGCAGTAATCGTCGGGCAGCAGGGCGGGGGCGTGCAGGTTGATGTCGGTGGTGACGGACAGTGGAGACAGCAGGTCCGGCTCCTTGCCGGCCTTGAGGCTGCGAACCGCTTCCGAGAGCATCTCGTTGTAAAGCTGGAAGCCCACTTCCAGCATGTTGCCGCTCTGGCTCTCACCGAGCACCTCGCCCGCGCCGCGGATCTCCAGATCGTGCATGGCCAGGTAAAAGCCCGAGCCCAGTTCCTCCATCGCCTGGATCGCGTCCAGTCGCTGCGCGGCTTGCTTGGTCAGGCCCTCGGTGTCGGGC
>JBIKUT010000383.1:0-2572 GCA_044347465.1 Ramlibacter sp. | reverse complement strand
GTCGACGAGCTGATGGTCAAGACCATCTACGTCGAGCAGGGTGCGACCCTCAAGCGTTTCACCGCGCGCGCCAAAGGCCGCGGCAACCGCATCAGCAAGCCCACGTGCCACGTGTACGTGACGGTGGGTAACTAAGGGCCTAGGAAGAACATGGGACAAAAAATCCATCCGACCGGCTTCCGCCTTGCGGTCAGCCGTAACTGGGCCAGCCGCTGGTACGCCTCCAACCGTGACTTCGCCGGCATGCTGGCCGAAGACATCAAGGTGCGCGAGTACCTCAAGACCAAGCTGAAGAACGCCGCGGTGTCGCGCGTCCTGATCGAGCGCCCCGCCAAGAACGCCCGCATCACCATCTTCTCGGCACGTCCGGGCGTGGTGATCGGCAAGAAGGGCGAGGACATCGAGAACCTCAAGAAGGAACTCGCCACTCGCCTGGGCGTGCCCGTTGCGGTCAACATCGAAGAAGTGCGCAAGCCCGAAGTCGATGCCAAGCTGATCGCCGACAGCATCACCCAACAGCTCGAGAAGCGCATCATGTTCCGCCGTGCCATGAAGCGCGCCATGCAGAACGCGATGCGTCTGGGCGCCCAGGGCATCAAGATCATGTCCGCAGGTCGCTTGAACGGCATCGAGATCGCTCGCACCGAGTGGTACCGCGAAGGCCGTGTGCCGCTGCACACCCTGCGCGCCGACATCGACTACGGCTTCTCTGAAGCCAAGACCACCTACGGCGTCATCGGCGTCAAGGTCTGGGTCTACAAGGGCGACACCCTGGGCCGCAACGACGCGCCTTCGCTGGACAGCACCCCCCGCCCCGAGGGCGAGGAGCGTCGCGGTCCGCGCGGTCCGCGCCGTGATGCCCGTCCGGGTGACCGTCCGGCGGGTGACCGCCGTGGCGCTCCCCCTGCACGCCGCACCGCTGGCGCGGGCAATGTTGCCCCCGCCGATGGCAGCGACAAGCCGCAAGAAGCCACCCCAGGTGCTGACGCACCGAAACCTGCCGTTAAGCGCGTCCGCAAAGTCGCCGCGCCGGGTGCTACGCCCGACGGCAAAGGAGAGTAAACATGCTGCAACCCGCTCGCCGGAAATACCGCAAAGAGCAGAAGGGCCGTAACACCGGCATCGCCACCCGAGGCAACTCGGTGGCTTTCGGTGACTTCGGTCTGAAGTCCACGGACCGTGGCCGTCTGACGGCCCGCCAGATCGAGGCCGCGCGTCGCGCGATCTCCCGTCACGTCAAGCGTGGCGGCCGCATCTGGATTCGCGTGTTCCCCGACAAGCCGATCTCCCAAAAGCCCGCAGAAGTGCGTATGGGTAACGGCAAGGGCAACCCCGAGTACTACGTGGCCGAGATCCAGCCCGGCAAGGTGCTGTACGAGATCGTCGGTGTGCCCGAAGAACTGGCCCGCGAGGCGTTCAAGCTGGCTGCGGCCAAGCTGCCGCTGCGCACCACGTTCGTCACCCGCATGCTTGGCGCTTAATTCAGGAGTATTTGAAAAATGAAAACTGCTGAACTGCGTCAAAAAGATGTTGCCGGCGTCGAAGCCGAGGTCAAGTCGCTGCAAAAGGCCCATTTCGGTCTGCGCATGCAAAAGGCCACGCAACAACTCAATAACACCGCCTCGCTGCGCATCACGCGTCGCGACATTGCTCGGGCCAAGACCATCCTGGCTCAAAAGCAAGCGGAATCCGCCAAGTAAGGAGTGAACATGACGGAAGCCAAAACCTCCCTCAAGCGCACCCTGATCGGCAAGGTGGTGAGCGACAAACGCGCCAAGACCGTCACGGTCCTGGTCGAGCGCCGTGTGAAGCACGAGCTCTACGGCAAGATCGTGGCCAAGTCGAGCAAGTACCACGCGCACGACGAAAAGGGTGAATACCACCTGGGCGACGTGATCGAGATCACCGAGAGCCGCCCGATCTCCAAGACCAAGAACTGGGTCGCCACCCGTCTGGTCGAGAAGGCCATCGAGGTCTGATCCCCCCTGGCTGCGCTCAGCCAAACAAAACGGCCCACAATCGTGGGTCGTTTTTCATTTCAGGAGCACTTTCCATGATCAAAGTCGGAGACACCCTGCCCAGCGCCACCCTGCAGGAATACTCGGAAGTCGAGGGCAATGGCTGCAGCATCGGCCCCAACCCCGTCGACGTGGCCAAGGCCGCTGCCGGCAAGACCATCGCCCTGTTTGCCCTGCCCGGTGCCTTCACCCCCACGTGTTCGGCCAAGCATGTGCCCGGTTACGTCGAGAAGTACGACGAGCTCAAAAAAGCCGGCGTCGACGAGATCTGGTGCGTGAGCGTCAACGACGCCTTCGTCATGGGCGCCTGGGCGCGTGACCAAAAGACCGGCACCAAGGTCCGCATGCTCGGTGACGGCAGCGCCGAATTCACCAAGGCCACCGGCCTGACCCTGGACCTGGCCGCGCGCGGCATGGGCCTGCGCAGCAACCGCTATTCGATGTTGGTCAAGAACGGCAAGGTCGCCACCCTCAATATCGAAGCCCCCGGCAAGTTCGAAGTCAGCGACGCGCAGACGATGCTGGCGCAAGCCAAGGGCTGATCGGCCCCCGCC
>JBIKUT010000382.1:0-2579 GCA_044347465.1 Ramlibacter sp. | reverse complement strand
CCAGTCGTCCGACACATCGCAGGGATGGACCTCGGAGTAGACATGCGCCTCGCGCACGCGCCGCGCGATCAGCTGCGTGACCTGGCTGCCGAAGTCGAGGATGAGGATCTTGTCGTGTTGCATATCAATGGCCCCAGCGCTTAAGCGCTTCAGCGGGAGTAATGATCAAAAAGCCCATACGGTGCAGGCTAGGCTCGTTCAGGTCTAGCAGGTCCTTGTCACCGGTGACGAGATCGAGGGCGGCACCGGCCTGCGCCAATTCAAGAAACATGTCGTCAAAGGGATCGCGACAACTCGGAACGCGTTGAATCGGATTGCGATGATCTTCGGGCTTCACCACTTGGGCGTAGGGCAGGTACTCTGCGAGCAAGTCCTCTCGGTCCTGCGCAGACAAGCGGAATTTCGGATAGGCCAGCACCCGCACAAGTTCCATGACTGTTTGGGCCGACACCAAGGGCTGAACAACCTGCTCCTGCCAAAGGCGACGGATCTGATGGGTTTCACCCTGCCGGAACAACAGGGCTGAAACCACGACGTTGGTATCGAGTACAACCTTGCGCAGCCCAGAGTCAGCCACGACGGGCCCATTGGACGGCGTCTGTGATGTCCTGCTCGGTGAGATTCAACTCGGCGAGCTTGTCCCGTAGGGCATCGGCCTTGCTGATTCGAACCGGCGTCAGCACGATGCGTCCCTCGACGACCTCGACGTCGAAGTAGTCAGCGGCAGCCACACGGGTCACCACCGCCTTGGGCAGGGTGATCTGGTTCTTGGACGTCATCTTGGCAAGCATGAGATTTCCTTTAAGTAAGGAATCCTTACTCTACACGATCTCGTGATCACTCCGCCCGGTAATTCGGCGCTTCCTTCGTGATCTGCACATCGTGCACATGGCTCTCGCGCATGCCCGCGGCCGTGATCTGGACGAATTCGGCCTGGCTGCGCATGGCCTCAATCGAGTTGCAGCCGCAGTAGCCCATGGCGGCGCGCACGCCCCCGGCCAGCTGATACACGATGGACACCAGCGAGCCCTTGTACGGCACGCGGCCCTCGATGCCCTCGGGCACGAGTTTGTCGGCGTTGGGGTTGCCGGTGGTCGCTTCCTGGAAATAGCGGTCGGCGCTGCCTTGCTGCATGGCGCCGATCGAGCCCATGCCGCGGTAGCTCTTGTAGCTGCGGCCCTGGTACAGGACGATCTCGCCCGGCGCTTCTTCGGTGCCAGCGAACATGCCGCCCATCATCACCGTGTGCGCGCCCGCGGCGATGGCCTTGGCGATATCGCCCGAGTAGCGCACGCCCCCGTCAGCGATCAGGGGCACGCCCGAGCCCGCCAGGGCGGTGGCCACGTTGTCAATCGCGGTGATCTGCGGCACGCCCACGCCCGCGACGATACGGGTGGTGCAAATCGAGCCGGGGCCAATGCCCACCTTGACTGCATCCGCGCCCGCCTCGGCCAAGGCCAGTGCAGCGGCGCCGGTGGCGATGTTGCCGCCGATCACGTCCACCTGCGGGTAGTTTTGTTTGACCCAGCGCACGCGGTCGATCACACCCTTGCTGTGGCCGTGCGCGGTGTCCACCACGATCACATCGACGCCGGCCTTGACCAGCGCCTCGACGCGTTCCTCAGTGCCCTCGCCCACACCCACCGCCGCGCCCACGCGCAAGCGGCCGGAGGCATCGCGTGCGGCGTTGGGAAAGCTGGTTTGCTTGGTGATGTCCTTGACGGTGATCAGGCCCTTGAGCTCAAAGGCGTCGTTGACCACCAGCAGGCGTTCGAGCTTGAACTTGTTCAGGAGATGCTTGGCCTCGAGCGGTGTGGTTCCGTCCTTGTCGTTGACGGTGACCAGCTTCTCGCGCGGGGTCATGATCTGGCTGATCGGCAGGTCGTAGCGGGTCTCAAAGCGCAGGTCACGCCCAGTGACGATACCCACCACCTTGCCGCCCTCCACCACCGGAAAGCCCGAGAACCCGAGCTGCTCCTGCAGGTCCAGCAACTGGCGGACGGTGTGCGCGGGCGACACCACAAAGGGATCGCGCAGCACGCCCGACTCATAGCGCTTGACGCGCGCGACTTCGGCGGCCTGCTGCTGCGCGGTGAGGTTTTTATGAACGATGCCGATGCCGCCTTCCTGGGCCATGGCGATGGCCAGGCGCGATTCGGTGACCGTGTCCATGGCGGCGGACACCAGCGGCAGGTTCAGGGCGATGTTGCGCGTGAGGCGCGTGGAAAGCGACGTGTCCTTGGGCAGGACCTGGGAGAACGCGGGCACCAGCAACACATCGTCGAAGGTGAGCGCATTGCCAAGAAGGCGCATGGGTGAGGCTCCAAAAGACGGATTGTATCTGGGCCCCCTCGGTAGTTTCCCCGACGCTGGCCTCTGGCTACACTGCGCGGCATGATCAAAAAGAATATTTTTGTACTCGTATTGGCCCTGCTGCCGGCGCTGGGCGCGGCCCAGTGGCTGTGGCTCGACGAAGCCGGGCGCCGGGTGTACAGCGACCAACCGCCCCCGCCTGCGGTGCCCGCCGCGCGGATCCTGCGCCAACCTGGGGTGGCCGCGCCGGCGCTGTGGACAGGGTC
>JBIKUT010000381.1:0-2595 GCA_044347465.1 Ramlibacter sp. | reverse complement strand
GATGGCGATCAGGGCGGAGGGCGTGGCACCGACCTGGTTGACCGCATCGACGATCTGGCGCAGGTCGACGCCCGGCTGGAACAGGAACATCGGACGCTTTTGCTCCTCCACCGCGATGGCGGCGTTTTGCACCGGGGTGGTCTGGCCCTGCGCGAGCGCATTGGGCTGCGACACCTCGTTGGTCGCGGTGATGGCCACCGAGATCGTGCCGTGCGCGACGGCGGCGGCGCTGACCCGCACGTTGCGGCTGATGACGACGGTGCCGGTGCGGGCATTGACGACCACCCGCGCGGGCGGCTCGCCCGGGGTGACCTCGAGGTTCTCGACCATGCTCATGAAGGCCACACGCTGCGAGAGGTTCTCGGGTGCGCGGATGGCCAGGGACATGCCGTCGATGGCCCGCGCCATGCCTTCGCCGAAGCGCTGGTTGATGGCGTTGACGATGGCGGTGGTGGTGGTGAAGTCCTGCTGACGCACGTTCATCACGATGTGGTCGGACTTGTCAAAAGGCGTGTTGACGGACCGCTCGACGATGGCGCCGCCCGGGATGCGCGCCGAGGTGGGAACGCCGATGGTGATTTTGGAGCCGGCGGCAGATTCATCGATGCCGGTGGCGGTGAGCGCGCCCTGGGCCAGGGCATAGATCTCGCCGTCGACGCCGCGCAGGCTGGACAGCAGCAGGTTGCCACCGCGCAGGTTGGAGGCCTTGCCGATGGCGGCGACGTTGACGTCAATGCGCTGGCCGGGCTTGGCAAAGCCGGGAAGTTCGGCGGTGACCATCACAGCGGCGACGTTCTTGACGTCCAGACGCTGGGTGGCGGTGCCGGTTTCGAAGTCGGACAGCGGGCCGTCGATGCTCAGACCCATTCGGCCGAGCATGGCGCGCAGGCTCTGTACGGTAAACGACACGTCGGTGCCGTCACCCGTGCCTTGCAGGCCCACCACCAGGCCGTAGCCGATCAATTGGTTGGGGCGAACGGCGGCGGCCGAGGCCAGGTCCTTGACCCGGTCGGCCCAGGCGGGGGCGCTGGCACCCAGGAGCAGGGCCAGGGCGAGCAGGGCGGATTTCATGGCGTGCATGGTGGGTTAGAAGGGCCAGAAATTGAGCAGGGCGCGGGTGCCCCAGCCGGCGCGGCTGGCATTGGCGATGTCGCCCGTGCCGCGGTAGATGAACTGCGCGTTGGTCAGGCGCCGGGAGAGCACGGTGTTGTTCCGCGAGATGTCGTCCGGGCGGATGATGCCGCTGACCTGAATCACTTCGGTGCCTTCGCTCAGGGCCATCTGCTTTTCGCCGCGCACCACGAGGTTGCCGTTGGCCAGCACGTCGACCACGGTGACCGAGATCTCGCCCTTGAGGGAGGCGCCCTGGCCAATATCGCCCGAGCCGCTGCTGGTGATTTCGGCGCTGTTGAGGTTGATGCCGCCCAGGAGTTTGCTGGCATTCGACAGCTTCTGGGTCAGGCCCGAGGTGACCACGTCGTTGGTGCCCTTGCGGCTGAGGTTGGCACTTTGGGTGCGCTCGCCCTGGGTGGCTTCGTCGAGCAAGACCGTGACGATGTCGCCCACGCGCAGGTTGCGGCCGCGGCCGAACCATTGGTCGCTCTGGCGGCCGTTGTAGATGGCGCCCGTGGGCACGCGCGCTTCTTCGGCGGCGGGCGGATACACCGGCCCGAAATCGCTCGAGTGCGTCAGCTGCGGCGGCGCCGAGGTGGCGCAGCCAGTGATCTGCCCGACGCTGGCCAGCAGCAGGGCCAAGGCCGCAAGGCGCACGCCCGCTTTCGCGGCCGGGCGGGAGAGCAAGGGGAGGGTGCGCATGGCGGGCCTTACATGTTGTTGTTCAGGTAGCGCAGCATGCCGTCCACCGCAGAGATGGCCTTGGAGTTGATCTCGTAGGCGCGCTGGGTTTCGATCATGTTGACCATTTCCTCGACGACGTTGACGTTCGAGGCTTCCAGGGAACCCTGCTGGATCTGGCCGGCGCCGGCCAGGCCGGGCGCACCCGGCTGGGCCGGGCCGCTGGCGGGGGTTTCGCGCAGCAGGTTCTGGCCCATGGCCTGCAGGCCAGCCGGGTTGATGAAGCGGGCGATCTGCATCTGCCCGACCTGCTGGTTACCACCGCCGGCCACTTCGACCGACACAGTGCCGTCGCGGCCGATGGTGATGCTGTTGGCGTTGGCCGGGATGGCGATGGGCGGCTGCACCACGGCGCCGTTGGCAGTGACCAGCTGACCCAGCGACGAGACCTTGAAGTTGCCGTCACGCGTGTAGGCGGTGGAGCCGTCGGACTGCGCGATCTGGAAAAAGCCGTCGCCCTGGATGGCCACGTCCAGCGCGTTGCTGGTGGAGACCAGGCTGCCCTGGGAGTGGGTTTTCTCGGTGGCGACGATGCGCACGCCGGTACCCAGCATCAGACCGGTGGGCGATTGCGCATCCGCACTGACCTGAGCGCCCGGCTGGCGCAGGTTTTGGTAGAGGGCGTCCTCAAAGGCTGCGCGGTCGCGCTTGAAGCCGGTGGTGTTGACGTTGGCCAGGTTGTTGGAGATGACCGACATGCGCTTTTGCTGCGCATCCAGGCCGGTCTTGGCAATCCACATC
>JBIKUT010000380.1:0-2599 GCA_044347465.1 Ramlibacter sp. | reverse complement strand
CCGGGGCGGATGATCACCAGCGTGCCGATGAAACCGCCGCTCACAAGCGCCCAGCGCAGGGGCGAGACCTGCTCCTTCAGAAAGGTCCCTGCCACCAACGTGAGCACCAGGGGTGCGATCAGCATGATCGCGGTGAACTCGCCCACCGACATGAACTTCAGGCTCAGGAAGACGAAGCCCGTGCTGGTGACCAGCATGAACCCGCGCAGCACATGGAACAGGGGCTGGCGGGTGCGCATCACCGACCAGCCGCCCCAGGGCACGACCACCAACGAGGTGGCGATCGCTTGGAACATGTAGCGCGCCCACAGGGCCATCAGCAGGGGCACGCCGGCGGCGTTGACATATTTGGCGGTGGTGTCGGTCACCGCGAAGAACACAGTGGCCATCAGCACGATCCCGATGCCCGCGAGGGTGCGGGTGGCGGCTGTGGCGACGTCGCTCACCGGATGCGATCTGCCAGCAGCTCCCACACGGGGGTGAGTTCGCCGGGCAGGTAGGGCAGCTGGCCCAGGTCGGTGTGGCTCTCGTCGGGGCTGTGAAAGTCGCTCCCGCGGGAGGCAGCCAGGCCGAATTCGCGGGCGGTCTGGGCGTACTTCACGTATTCGGCCGCGGTGTGGCTGCCGGTGACCACTTCGACGGCCTGGCCGCCATGGGTCTTGAACTCGGAGAAGAGGGCGTATTCCTCGTTGGCGGTGAAGGCGTAGCGCGCGGGGTGCGCGATCACGGCCACGCCGCCGGCGCGGGTGATCCAGGCCACCGCGTCGCCCAGGCTGGCCCAGCGATGGGGTACGAAACCGGGCTTGCCCTCGGTGAGGAAACGGCGAAACACCTCGTGGGTGTCGCGGCACACGCCAGAGTCGACCAGGAAGCGCGCAAAGTGCGTGCGCGAGATCAGCTCGGGGTTGCCCACATGTTGCAGCGCGCCTTCGTAGGCGCCCTGGATGCCCACGCGGGCCAGGCCCTCGGCCATTTCCTTGGCGCGTTCGCCGCGACCCCCGCGCGTGGCGGTGAGCCCCCGTCGCATGGATTCATCTTCGTGGTCGAACCCCAGGCCGACGATGTGGACGGTCTGCCCGGCGAAGGTGACGGAGATCTCGGTGCCGGTGAGGTACTTCATGCCCGCCTCACGGGCGGCGGCGATGGCGCGGTGTTGACCGCTGATCTCGTCGTGGTCGGTCAGGGCCCACAGCTCGACACCGTTGGCCGCCGCCCGCGCCGCCAACACCTCGGGCGTGAGCGTGCCGTCGGAGACCACAGAGTGGCAGTGCAGGTCGGCGTTGAGGATGGACACCCCCGCATTCTAGGCGCGGCCCCTCCTTCGAGCGGGCCCGCCTCAGTCCAGGGCGCCCGCTTCGTCGCGGATATCGACCGGGGTCGCCAGCGCGCACGCGATGGCTGTGTCCAGTGCGGTCACGGCCTGTGCCAGCGGCATGGAGGGCGTGCCCTGCCCAGGCAGCCAGGGCAGGTGAATGAAGCCCCCACGCACGCCGTGCAGCTCGCCGTTCAGCCCGCCGCGCGCCAGCTGGTGCATCAAGCCGTAGAACACGTGGTTGCACACGAAGGTGCCCGCCGTCTGCGAGACCTGGGCCGCGATGGTGGCCTGCAGCAAGGCGCGTCGCATGGCCTTGATGGGCAGGCTCGTGAAGTAGGCGGCCGGCGCCGCGGGGTCGCTCACCACCGGTTCGTCGATGGGGCGTGCGCCGGCGTTGTCGGCAATGCGGGCGTCTTGCACATTGATCGCCACCCGCTCCAGCGAGATCGCGGCGCGCCCGCCGGCCTGGCCGCAGCACACCACCAGACGCGGCCGGTGCGCCTGCAGCAAGGCCTGCAGCGCCGGCAAGGCGCGGCCGAATTCGGTGGGTAGCTGGCCCGCCACGACCCGGTGCCCGCCGATGTCCCGCCCGTGCAGGGCCTGGGCGACCTCCCAGCTGGGGTTCAGACGGTCGCCGCCGAACGGGTCAAAGCCGGTGACCAGCACCGCATCGCGGGGGCTGGCGGCGGGGGTGTCTGGGGGGGTGTGCATGGGCGGCACTGTACGTCGGGCGGCGCCAGGCTGGCCCGCGGGGGGGCGCCCGCTCCAAGGTGCGACAATAGCCGGCTGTCATGACCGCCACTTCCTTTTCCAATCTTTCCCTGGCCGAGCCGCTCTCGCGCGCCGTGGCTGAAATGGGCTACGAGTCCATGACGCCGATTCAGGCCCAGGCGATCCCCGTGGTCCTGACCGGCCAGGACGTGATGGGCGCCGCCCAGACCGGCACCGGCAAGACAGCCGCCTTCTCGCTGCCCCTGCTGCAGCGCCTGCTCACACACGAGAACTCGTCCACCTCGCCCGCCCGCCACCCGGTGCGCGCCCTGGTGCTGCTGCCCACGCGCGAACTCGCCGACCAGGTGGCCCAGCAAGTCAAGCTCTACGCCAAGTACACCAACCTGCGCAGCGCGGTGGTGTTCGGCGGCATGGACATGAAGCCGCAGACGCTCGAACTCAAACGCGGGGTCGAGGTGCTGGTGGCCACCCCGGGTCGTTTGCTTGATCACATCGAGGCCAAGAACGCGGTGCTCAATCAGGTCGAGTACGTCGTCCTGGACGAAGCCGATC
>JBIKUT010000378.1:0-2600 GCA_044347465.1 Ramlibacter sp. | reverse complement strand
TCGCAACGAGGCCCTGCCGCCTGCCCTGCGTGTGCGGGGCAACGCGCAAGTCGACAACTTCATCTCCTTCGGCGCCAGCGGCGAGGCGCGCACCATGGCCGGCGGCAATAACCCCCTGGGCACCATCCGGGTGTGCAGCCAATCCAGCGCACTGGCCGACGCCGACCGAGAGCGCAACCTGGTTCTGGCCGCTGGCGGACGGATCGCGGACCGCCCGTCGCCGGCGGCAGTCGGTGCCAACTGCCTATGAACCCGACGGCTCCTGCGCACCCAAAGCGCCCTCGCATCCGTATGCACCGCGGACAGCGCAACGCGCGCGGGGCGTCCCTCATCGAAATTCTGATTGCAGTGCTCATTCTCAGCGTGGGCGTGCTGGGTCTGGCGGCCATGCAGGTGCGGTCTATGCGAACCACGATCAGCAGCGAGCAAAAAACCCAGGCCGTGATCCTGGCCCATTACCTGTTGGACCTGATGCGAGTGGATCGGTCGAGTGCCGTACAAGGCCTCTACAACACCGCGGGCGGTCTCGCCGCACCCCTATGCGTCTTACCCGCCGCACCCGCGGCCGGCGCGTTCGCGAGTTCCGAGTTGCGCAGCTGGATGGCCAGCGTGCAGGCTGGTCTCGGACCGGCCGCGGTCGCCAGTACCTGTGTCGCTGTGGACTGCGACGCACTGGGCCTGTGCAGCGTGCGCCTGCAGTGGGATGACACCGCAGCCGGCGGACTGCCCGATCAGTCCCTGACGGTGACCAGTCGCATCTAACCCAGGGGCTGATGCTGGGGCGGCCGGTGGTCACCGCCTTGAACAACGGCAAGCTGGGCGTGATCGTGGGCAATGGCTACAACAGTGACTCGGGCAAGGCGGTTCTGTACATCTTCATCATCCAGACGGATGGCCGCCTGGAGAGCGTTCGCAAGATCGACACCCAGATCGGTGGCAACAACGGCCTGGCCGGCCCCGCCATCCTGGACACCAACCAAGACGGCAAAGCCGATGTGGTCTATGCAGGCGACCTGCTAGGCAACGTCTGGCGCTTTGACATCGGGGCCAAAGATCCCGCGCAATGGGGCCTGAGTCCGAACAACACCCCCCTGTTTCGGGCGCGCGACGCGGCGGGCAAGGCCCAACCGATCACCGCGCCGCTCTTCGTGGCTGTCAACGACCAATCCAACAACGGACACCTGGGCAAGCCCTACGTGTTCTTCGGCACGGGTGCGTACTTCCGACAAGACGACCCGGCCGATCGCAGCGTGCAGTCCTGGTACGGCTTGGTCGACGACGGCACCGCGATTGCGTCAGGCCGCGCCGCGCTGCGACAGCGCACCCTCACGGCGACCGGCGTGGTGGGGGGCGTGCTCTCTCGCACATTTTCGAAGCCGACCGAGAACGACCTTCAAGGTCTGCGGGGTTGGTACCTGGACCTCAGCGGCGCCGCCGCCGGCGAGCGGACGGTGACGGCCGCCCAGATCGCGCGGCTGGCCGTGCCCGCGCTGGTGGTGAGCTCGCTCGTTCCGGTCACCGATGACCCCTGCGTGGCAGGCGGACGCGGCTTCGTGAACACGCTTGATCCATTCAACGGCGGCGCGCTCACGGTCGGCGTGATCGATGTCAACGGCGACGGCGACTTCAGCAACGACAAGCTGGGCGACCGATTGGTGGGGTCCGTCGATAGGGGGGTGGGCTTGCCCAGCCAAGTGATCTTCCTCAGTCGCCCCAATCGCACGACAACGGCCTTTGTCTCGGGCTCGGGCGGCACCGATCCCCAAAGCCTCACAGCAGGCGCCGGCATCGGCGGGCTCACGCTCAAAAGCGCCACGCAGGGCGGGCGCCGCATCGTCTGGCGAGAAATCATCAAGGACTGAGCATGACGACATCGACTCCGAAACCCCACGGCTTCACCCTGATCGAGCTGATGATCGTGATCGCCGTGATCGGTGTGCTGTCTGCGGTGGCCTACCCGGCCTACCAGGCCCATGTCCTGCGCACGCACCGCGCCGTCGCCGCGGCCTGCCTGCAGGAGCTGGCGCTGCAGATGGAGCGGCGCTACACACTCACCATGGTCTATGACCAGCCCGCCGCGCTGCCGGCGGCGGCTTGCACCGCCGCCGCCGCGGGTCGCTATCAGTTCGCCTTTGGCGTCGCGCCCGGGGCAGCCGCCGGCGCAGCGGCCGGACCCACCGCCGCCAGCTACCTGCTGGAGGCAATTCCGCAAGGCGCGCAGACCAATGACCCGGACTGCGGCACCCTGGGCCTGGACCATCAGGGGGTGCGCACCCGCTCGGGCAACGCCGCCGTTGTACAGTCTTGCTGGCGTTGACACCCGCCCGCAGCCGACTTGACCTCCCCCGAAGACCCGATCATCCGCGCCCTGGCCCTGGCCGAGCGCTCCCTGTTTCTCTCCAGCCCCAATCCGCATGTGGGCTGCGTGATCACGTCCGCGGACGGGCGCGTGCTGGGCGAAGGCCACACCCAGGCCGCCGGCAGCGCCCATGCCGAGATCATGGCCCTGCGCGATGCCCAAACGCGCGGGCACGACGTACGCGGTGCCACCGCCTGGGTCACCCTGGAGCCCTGCGCCCATGTGGGTCGTACCGGCCCCT
>JBIKUT010000379.1:0-2600 GCA_044347465.1 Ramlibacter sp. | reverse complement strand
CCTGGGCCTGTCCGCCGGCGGCGTGCTCAAGCCCGAGATGGTCAAGGCCATGGCCGCTCAGCCGCTGATCCTGGCGCTGGCCAACCCCAACCCCGAGATCCAACCCGCCGAAGCGCGTGCCGTGCGGCCTGACGCCATCCTGGCCACCGGTCGCAGCGACTTCCCCAACCAGGTCAACAACGTCCTGTGCTTCCCCTACATCTTCCGCGGCGCGCTGGATTCGGGGGCCACCACCATCACCGACGCGATGGAGATCGCCGCGGTGCACGCCATCGCCGAGCTGGCCCAGGCCGAACAAAGCGAAGTGGTGGCCGCCGCCTATGCGGGCGAGCAGCTGGCCTTTGGCCCCGATTACCTGATCCCCAAGCCCTTTGACCCGCGGCTGATGATGAAGATCGCCCCGGCCGTGGCCCAGGCCGCCGCCGACAGCGGCGTGGCCCTGCGCCCGATTGCCGACATGGATGCTTACCGCGACAGGCTGCAAAGCTTTGTCTACGCCTCGGGCACCACCATGAAACCCATCATGGCCGCCGCCAAGCGCGCCGCGAAAAAGCGCGTGGCCTACAGCGAGGGCGAGGAGGAACGCGTGCTGCGCGCCGCCCAGATCGTGGTGGACGAGGGCATTGCCCGACCCACCCTGATCGGACGCCCGGCCGTCATCGCCCAGCGCATCGAGAATTTCGGTCTGCGCCTGCGCGAGAAGATCGACTACGAAGTGGTCAACGTCGAGCAGGACGATCGCTACCGCGACTTCTGGCAGACCTATCACCGCATGACCGAGCGCAAGGGCATCACCGAGCAGGTCGCCAAGATCGAGATGCGTCGACGCCTGTCGCTGATCGGCGCGATGCTGCTGCACAAGGACCAGGTCGACGGCCTGATCTGCGGCACCTGGGGCCAGACCTCCATGCACCTGGTCTACGTCGACCAGGTCCTCGGCCGCCGCCCCGGCGTGAACACCTACGCCTGCATGAACGGCCTGCTGCTGCCCGGCCGCCAGGTGTTCCTGGTGGACACCCACGTCAATTACGACCCGAGCGCCGAGCAGCTCGCCGAGATCACTGTCATGGCGGCCGAGGAGATGGTGCGCTTTGGCCTCAAGCCCAAGGCCGCCCTGCTGTCGCACTCCAACTTCGGCTCGAGCAACCAGCCCAGCGCCGTCAAGATGCGCCAGGTGCTGGACCTGCTGCGCGCGCGCGCACCCTGGCTGGAAGTGGATGGCGAGATGCACGGCGACGTGGCCCTGGACGGCGCCGCGCGCAAGCAGTTGATGCCTAACAGCACCCTGGTCGGTGACGCCAACCTGCTGGTGTTGCCCAATATCGACGCCGCCAACATCGCCTACAACCTGCTCAAGACGGCCGCCGGCGGCAACATCGCCATCGGCCCCGTTCTGCTGGGCGCAGCCAAGCCCGTGCATATCCTGACTGCCAGCACGACTGTGCGGCGCATCGTCAACATGACCGCCCTCACGGTCGCGGACGCCAACGCAGCCCGCTGAGGTTGAACGCGAGCGCGCCGAATCGAAAGCGTTAGCGCTCACTCTCTGACTGGCGCTGCGGCATGACGTCGGCCCTCTACCGTGCTCAAATTTTGGGCAACGGCTTGCCTTTTGAGCGCGAATCGGTCACACTCCTGTCTTGAAATCTCGGGTTAACCCGAACGCCGGCCCACCGCCTTCAAGTTTGCGCTCACTCGCGCATCCCTGATTCAAGTCCTGAGCGTCGGCACTGACGCGAAAGCCTGATGGAGTAAGCCCCATGAAGCGGGACCTGTTTTTGAACATGGAAAGAGACGCGGAGATGGATAAAGTCCTTCGCCCCGATATCAGCGAGACGCCCCTCAAAGGCATTCGCACCAACATCGTGCAGTCGATCCGCGCGCACCGCGTGCAGGACCTGCAGGATGCCGCCAGCGCGCTGGGTCACCACTTCCTGTACGCCAACCTGGCGACCGCCCAGAGCAAGCCCGAAGTGCTCGACATGATCGCCCAGCAGTTCATTCTGCCGGCGCATTTCGGCAAGAACTTCGACGCGCTGTACGACTGCATGACCGACCCGGTCCACAAGTCGGGCCCTCAGCCGGGCTTCATCGTCGTGCTCGAGCAGGTTCCGGCCAACGCCAAGTTCGACAAGGAAGCGCGCGAGCAGCTGCTGGATATCTTCCGAGACACGGCGGATTACTGGTCCGATCGGAAGGTCCCCTTCCGATGTTTCTATTCTTTTCTGTAGCCCGTTCTGCACACACCAGCCAAGCAGAACGGGCGAAAGAGGCTAACGGCGAGGTCCCGGCAGTGGCCGCCCCCGTCACCGACAACGGCGAGAAGATGCCCACCGACAAACTGGTCGACGTCTCCCCCCTCGCCCTGCGCATGAGCAGCCCCTTCAACGCGGGGTATTGGCTCGCAGCGGCCTGAGCGCCGTAGCAGCCACCGGGCCCTCAGCGCCCGACCATAAAAAAGCCCGGCATTGCCGGGCTTTTTCTTTAGGCGCTTGAACGCTCAGGCGGGCGCACCCGGCCTCACCGCCTGCGCCAGCGCCACATACTCCGCGACCGGCACTTCTTCCGCGCGTCGCTGGGTGTCAAACGACCCAGCAAAC
>JBIKUT010000045.1:0-10190 GCA_044347465.1 Ramlibacter sp. | reverse complement strand
GACCCCAGCTGTGTCTGGCGGTGGCCGGCGCCTGCGGCGACAACGATCCCGTGCTGGCGGAAGCCGCGGCCGTGGCGATCGAGCTGTTGCACTGTGCGTCGCTGGTGCATGACGACATGCCCTGTTTCGACGATGCCGATGCCCGTCGCGGCCAGCCCGCGGTGCACAAGGTGTTTGGCGAGCCTCTGGCGCTGCTGGCCGGTGACGGCCTGATCGTGATGGCCTTCGAAGTGCTGGCGCGCGGGGGGCAGATGAATCCGCAGCGCCTGGGCGCCTTGATCGGCGCGGTCGGTCGCGGGGTCGGTGCGCAGGAAGGCATCGTGGGCGGCCAGGCCTGGGAGTGCGAACCTCGGGTCGACCTGAGCCGCTACCAGCGCGCCAAGACCGGTGCGCTGTTCGTGGCATCGACCTGCGGCGGCGCGATTGCCGCCGGTGCCTCGCCCGCGCCCTGGCAGCGACTGGGCGAGTGCCTGGGCGAGGCCTATCAGGTCGCCGACGACATCCGCGATGTGATGGGGGATGCCGCGCAACTAGGCAAGCCGGTCGGACAAGACGCACAACATGGTCGTCCCAGCGCCGCCGCCGAGCTGGGCCTGGTGGGCGCCCTGCATTACTTCCGTCAGCTGATGCAACAGGCGGTGGACGCAGTGCCCGAGTGCACCAGCCGCATTGCCATGCGCCGCCTGGTGCTGCGCGAATCCGAGCGCCTGGTGCCGCAGGTGGCCTGCGACAAGGTGATGCAGGGGCAGGCGCCGCTGCCCCAGGTGGTGCTGTCATGAGCGCCCCCGGCTCCACCCTGGGCGGCCACGGCCTGAGCACACCGCCCGAGCGCCCGGCGTGGCGCCGCGCGCTCGATGCGCGCATCGACCGCTGGATGGCCGACCCGGGCCTGTATCGCTGGGCGGTCGCCAATCCGATCACGCGCTGGCTCACGCAGCGCCGCGCCGACCAACTGTTCGAGGTGATGGCGGGTTTCGTGCACTCGCAGGTGCTGCTCGCCTGTGTGCGTCTGCGCCTGCTCGAGACGGTGGCCACATCGCCGCGCACCCTCGACGAGTTGTCGGCGGCCTGCGGGGTGCCCGCGTCGTCGCTGGAGCGCCTGCTGCGCTCGGCGGTCGCGGTGCGCTTGCTGGCGGCGCGCGGCGGCGGCCGCTACGGTCTGGGCCCGCTGGGTCGTCCGGTGGCCGCCGATGCGGGCCTGCGCAACATGATTGAGCACAACGCCGTGCTCTATGAGGACCTGCGCGATCCGCTGGCCCTGATGCACGGTGGCAGCGAAGCGGCCATGAACGCCTACTGGCCCTACGCGCAATCGGTGGATCCGCAGACCCTGGGCAACTGGGCGCCGGACAAGGTGGCCCTGTACTCGGAGCTGATGGCCAGCTCGCAGCGCTTCCTGATCGACGAGTTGCTGGCGGCCTATCCCTTCGCAGACCACAGCTGCGTGATGGACGTCGGCGGCGGCAAGGGCGCCTGGATCACCGCGCTGGCGCGTCACGCGCCGGACCTGCAGCTCAAGCTGTTTGACCTGCCGCCGGTGGCCGAGCTGGCCCGCACCCACCTGGCGCAAGGCGGCCTGGCGGACCGCGTGCACGTGCACGGCGGCAGCTTCACCGCCGATGCGCTGCCGCGCGGCGCCGACCTGGTCACCCTGTTGCGCGTGGCCCACGACCATCCGGACCATGTGGTGCAGGCCCTGCTGGCGGCGGTGCACGAGGCCCTGCCGGTGGGCGGCACCTTGCTGCTGGCCGAGCCCATGGCCGAGGCCGATGGCGAGCCCGCCACCGCCGACGCCTACTACCACTTCTACCTCTTGGCCATGGGCGCCGGGCGCCTGCGCACCCCGGAGGAGCTGATGCGCCTGATGGCGCAGGCCGGCTTCACCCACTTGGAGCAGGTGCCCAACCCCATGCCCCTGCACGGCCGCATCCTTTTAGGGCGCAAATCTGGGGGTTTACCCTCATAAACAACGTCTGACGACGATCAAAGCGTCAATTTAAATTGACACAGATCAATGTCAGCCTAAAAATACAGTGATGCAAGCCTCCGCTATTGTCTTCCAGGCCCCGCTGCAACTGTCCGTGCGGACGTTGGAGCTGCGCCCGCCCGAGCCGGACGACCTGGAGGTCGAGGTGCTCTACAGCGGCATCAGCACGGGCACCGAGCGTCTGCTGTGGGACGGCAGCATGCCAGCCTTCCCCGGCATGGGCTATCCGCTGGTGCCGGGCTACGAAACCGTGGGTGTGGTGCGTCGCGCCCCGAAAGACAGCCCGATCCGCGAAGGCGAGACGGTCTTCGTGCCGGGCTCCTACAGCTTTGACGGCGTGCACAACCTGTTTGGCGGCGCGGGCTCCATGCTGCGGGCCAAGCCCTCGCGCGTGGTGCGTGTCCAGCCCTCCTGGGGCCACCGCGCGGTGCTGCTGGCCCTGGCGGCCACGGCCTATCACGCGGTCTCACTCGGCGGCAAAGGCGATCCGGCCACGCCGCCCGATCTGATCATCGGCCACGGCGTCGTGGGTCGCCTCTTGGCGCGCCTGACCGTGGCCGCCGGCATGGCGCCGCCCACCGTGTGGGAGACCAGTCCTGCGCGCCAAGGCGGCGGCGAGGGCTATGCCGTGATTCATCCGGACGAAGACGCACGCAAAGACTACCGCGCCATCTACGACGTTAGCGGCGACGCCGACATCCTGCACCGCGCGATCCCGCGCCTGCAGCTCGGTGGCGAAGTGGTGCTGGCGGGCTTCTACAAAGACAACCTGTCCTTCGCCTACGCCCCCGCGTTCATGCGCGAAGCCCGCATCCGCGTGGCTGCCGAATGGAAACGGCCGGACTTGCTGGCCGTCACGCAATTGATCGAGCAGGAACGTCTGTCCCTGGACGGCCTGATCACTCACACCGAAGTTCCCGGCCGCGCGCACGAGGCCTACGAGGTCGCCTTTGGCGATTCCCATTGTTTGAAGATGGTCCTGAACTGGAGCCACTGAGATGCAAGCACAACCTACCACCCAGCCCGTGAAATTCGTGACCGACCTGCGCCGGGAGGCTGCGCAAGATCCGGCCCCGCCGCACACCGGCGCGCCGACCAAAGAGACGCAGATCATTGCGATCTACGGCAAGGGCGGCATCGGCAAGAGCTTCACGCTGGCCAACCTGTCTTACATGATGGCGCAGCAAGGCAAGAAGGTGCTGCTGATTGGGTGCGATCCCAAGAGCGACACCACCAGCTTGCTGTTTGGTGGCAAGGCCTGCCCCACCATCATCGAGACCTCGTCAAAGAAAAAACTCGCCGGCGAGAGCGTGTCCATCGGTGACGTGTGCTTCATCCGCGACGGCGTGTTTGCGATGGAGCTCGGGGGCCCCGAGGTCGGTCGCGGCTGCGGCGGACGCGGGATCATCCATGGCTTCGAGACCCTGGAGAAACTCGGTTTCCACGACTGGGGCTTTGACTACGTGCTGCTCGACTTCCTGGGCGACGTGGTGTGCGGCGGCTTTGGCCTGCCCATCGCGCGTGACATGTGCCAGAAGGTGATCGTGGTCGGCTCCAACGACCTGCAGTCGCTGTATGTCGCCAACAACGTGTGCAGCGCGGTCGAATACTTCCGCAAGCTCGGCGGCAACGTCGGCGTGGCCGGCATGGTGATCAACAAGGACGACGGCACGGGCGAGGCCCAGGCCTTTGCCAAGAACGCTGGCATCCCGGTGCTGGCCGCCATTCCCGCCAACGAAGACATTCGCCGCAAGAGCGCTTCTTACGAAATCATCGGCCGCCCGGGCACCGAGTGGGCTTCGCTGTTCGAAGAACTCGCCACCAACGTCGCCGAAGCCCCCCCGAAGCGCCCCAAGCCGCAGACGCAAGACGAACTGCTGTCGCTTTTCAGCTCCGACACCGTGGGCCGCGACGTGGTGCTGCAGCCGGCCACTCTGGCCGACATGACCGGTAAGGAACACGTGGTCAAGCCCACGCTGGAAGTGATCTACGACGCTGCCGCCTGAGCGCCGCCACTGACCGCCTCCACCATGGACCGCATCATCCCCATCCAGCCGGCCCCCGCCGAGCCTTCCGCCACGGCGATCACGCCCTCGGCCGACGGCTTGGGTTGCGGCGCAGGCAAAGACGCCATGCAGCAAGCTGCGATGGCCGCAGGTAAGGGCGAGGTACTCGCGCAGTACGCAGCCGACTACCCGCTGCATCCGGACGCCGGCCCGCACGATCAGCCGCAAAGCATGTGCCCCGCATTCGGCTCGCTGCGCGTGGGACTGCGCATGCGCCGCACCGCCACCATCCTCTCGGGCTCGGCCTGCTGCGTGTACGGCCTGACCTTCACCTCGCATTTCTATGGCGCGCGCCGCAGCGTGGGCTATGTCCCGTTCAACAGCGAATCGCTGGTGACCGGCAAGCTGTTTGAGGACATTCGCGACTCGGTCTACGACCAGGCCGATCCGGCGAACTACGACGCCATCGTCATCATCAACCTGTGCGTGCCCACCGCCAGCGGTGTGCCGCTGCAGCTGCTGCCCAAGGAAATCAACGGCGTGCGCATCATCGGCATCGACGTGCCGGGCTTTGGCGTGCCCACGCATGCCGAGGCGAAAGACGTGTTGGCCGGTGCGATGCTGCGTTATGCGCGCACCGAAGCCGAGACCGGCCCGGTGGCCGCGCCGCGCCAGGCGCGCAGTGACAAGCCCACGATCAGCTTGCTCGGCGAGATGTTCCCGGCCGACCCCGCGGGCATCGCGCAAATGATCGCGCCCATGGGCTTGGCGGTCGGCACCGTGGTGCCCACGCGTGAATGGCGCGAGCTGTATGCCGCGCTCGATTGCGACGCGGTCGCCGCGATTCACCCCTTCTACACGGCCAGCATCCGCGAATTCCAGGCCGCAGGCCGCCCCGTGGTGGGCTCGGCCCCCGTGGGCGTGGACGGCACGCACGACTGGCTCGGCGCCATCGGCGCGGCCACGGGTGTGGCGCAAGACAAGATCGACGCCGCGCGCAACGCCACGCTGGCGGCGATCCGCGGTGTGTTGTCGCAGCAAAAAATCAACGGCCGCATCACCCTCAGTGGCTACGAAGGCTCTGAGCTGCTGGTGGCGCGCCTGCTGGTGGAGTGCGGCGCCGACCTGCGCTATGTGGGCTCGGCCTGCCCGGCCACGCCCTGGAACGAGCACGACGCACAGTGGCTGCGCGCCAAGGGCGTGCACGTGCAGATGCGCGCCTCGCTGGAGCAAGACCTGGCCGCCGTGCGCGAATGGCAACCCAATCTCGCGATCGGCACCACGCCGGTGGTGCAAGCGGCCAAGCAGGCTTGCATCCCCTCGCTGTATTTCACCAACCTCATCTCCGCGCGCCCCCTCATGGGCGTGGCTGGCGCTGGCTCCTTGATCCAGGTGATCAACGGCGCCATCGGCAACCAGGCGCGCTTTGACTCCATGAAGGAATTCTTCGGCGGTGTCGGTCAGGGCGACGAGGCCGGTGTGTGGAACGAAGTGCCGCGTCACTTCCCCGCCTTCCGCGCTGACGTCAAACGCATGAACGAAAAAGCCAAGAAAAAGCGCAAGGCCGAGGAGATGGGCGGATGACGAACCCCGTCAAACCCAACTTCGTCTTGGACCATGACCGCGCAGGCGGCTACTGGGGCGCGGTGTATGTGTTCACCGCCATCAAGGGTCTGCAGGTGGTGATCGACGGCCCGGTCGGCTGCGAGAACCTGCCGGTGACCTCGGTGCTGCATTACACCGACGCCTTGCCGCCGCACGAATTGCCCATCGTTGTGACGGGCCTAGCCGAAGAACAACTCGGTCGCGAAGGCACCGAAGGCGCGATGAAGCGCGCGCATGCGGTGCTCGACCCCGACCTGCCCGCGGTGGTGGTGACGGGCTCGATCGCCGAGATGATTGGCGGCGGTGTCACGCCCGAGGGCACGAACCTGATGCGGTTCTTGCCCCGCACCATTGACGAAGACCAGTGGCAGTGCGCCAACCGCGCGATGTACTGGCTGTGGACCGAGTACGGCATGAAGAAAGTGCCGGAGCGCGTGCGCAAGGAGGGCGACAAGCCTCGCGTGAACATCATCGGCCCCTGCTACGGCACCTTCAACAGCGCCAGCGACCTGGCCGAGATCCGCCGCATGGTGCAGGGCATCGGCGCCGACATCAACATGGTCTTCCCTCTGGGCAGCCATCTGGCCGAGGTCTCGCAGCTGGTCGAAGCCGACGTGAACATCTGCATGTACCGCGAGTTCGGTCGCATGCTGTGCGAGGCACTGGATCGCCCGTATCTGCAAGCGCCGATCGGTCTGCACAACACCACTCGGTTCTTGCGCAAGCTCGGCGAGTTGCTGGGGCTGGACCCCGAGCCCTTCATCGAGCGTGAGCGTCACACCACGCTCAAGCCGGTGTGGGACCTGTGGCGCTCTGTCACCCAGGACTTCTTTGCGACCGCCAGCTTTGCGGTGGTGGCCAACGAAACCTACACCCGCGGACTGCGCAACTTCCTCGAAGACGAGTTGGGCTTGCCCTGTCGCTTCCATGTGTCGCGGGTGGCGGGCGCCAAGACCGACAACGCGCAGGTGCGCGAGCTGGTCAAGACCAAGACCCCGCTGATCTTGTTTGGCAGCTACAACGAGCGCATGTACCTGGCGGAAGCCGGTGGCGGCGCCGGCGTGATGCGCGCGGCCTTCATTCCGGCCTCGTTCCCGGGCGCCATCATCCGCCGCCACACCGGCACACCCTTCATGGGTTACAGCGGTGCCAGCTACCTGGTGCAGGAAGTGTGCAACGCGCTGTTCGATGCGCTCTTTCACATCCTGCCCCTGTCCACCGAGATGGACAAGGTCGATGCCACGCCCGCGCGCGGTGTCAGCGGCACACCCGACACGCCTTGGGACGAACGGGCCCAGGCCCTGCTGCACCGCCTGGTGGCGGGTCAGCCGGTGTTGGTGCAGATCTCGGCGGCCAAGCGTCTGCGCGATGAGGCCGAACGCGCCGCACGCGACGCCGGTGACGCGCGGGTGGAGGCGGCCCATGTGGAGCGCGCCAGCCGCGGCCTCGGGATCGGAGCGATCGCATGAGCGCGAGCAAACAAATTCAACGAATGTCGTGGCATCCCGCCACGGCCACCCAGGTTGCGCGGGTTGGGCGCAGCGATGGCCTACAGGCCTTTTTATGAAGGAGCAGCGTATGTCTACTCGGAATTCGATTTCCGGCCTGACCGACGAGGAAGCTCAGGAGTTCCATCACTACTGGATGCAGGGCCTCGTGGGCTTTACGGCAGTCGCCGTTCTCGCACACGTCCTGGTCTGGGCGTGGCGGCCCTGGTTCAACTGAGTCGGGATCCCCCCACTTAACCCCGAAGGAAACGACCCATGTCTGACACCTCTTACGACGCGCGCAAGCATCCCCTGCGGGATGACAAGCTGACGTTCTTCCTGATCTTCGTTCCCTGCTTCCTCGTGCTGATCGCGATTGCATTGCTCGGCCAACTGGTCGGCGTGCACTGGAAAGGCTGGTTGCCGGGTGCCGAGAACATGAGCAACGTCGTGTCCGGGACCAAGGCAGCGGTCTACACCTTCATGTCCAACATTTCCTAGGAGAAAAAACCATGTGGAGAATCTGGCGACTCTACGACCCGCTGCGTGCGATGGTCGTGCAGGGCATTTTCCTGTTTGGCTTGGCAGCAATGATTCACCTCATTTTGCTTAGCACCAACAAGTTCAACTGGCTCGACGGCGCGAAGAAGCCGGCTGCAGCATCGGCGCAAAACGCCCCGCTGCCGGCTGCCACGCCCAAGTCCTGAACTGGCGACAGCCCGCGGGCGCTGCCTCTGGACGTGGTGTTCCAGCGCAGCGCCTGACGCGGCCCCCATTGAAGCGATACATGTAATTTGAGGCAGGAGAGCGCCCATGGCCATGCTCAATTTTGAAAAGAAATACCGAGTCCGCGGCGGCACCCTGCTGGGCGGCGACCTGTTCGACTTCTGGATGGGCCCGTTCTACGTCGGCTTTTTCGGCGTCACCACCATCTTTTTCTCGTTCCTCGGCACCGCGTTGATCCTCTGGGGTGCATCGCAAGGGCCGACCTGGAACCTGTGGCAAATCAACATCGCGCCCCCCGACCTGTCCTACGGCCTGCGTTTCGCGCCGTTGATGGAAGGCGGCTTGTGGCAGCTCATTACCGTGTGCGCGATCGGCGCCTTCGGCTCCTGGGCGATGCGCGAGGTCGAGATCTGCCGAAAACTCGGCATGGGCTATCACGTGCCTGCGGCCTTCAGCGTCGCCATCCTGGCCTATGTGACCCTGGTGGTCGTGCGCCCGGTCCTCATGGGCGCCTGGGGCCACGGTTTCCCCTATGGCATCTTCAGCCACCTGGATTGGGTGTCCAACGTCGGCTATCAGTACCTGCACTTTCACTACAACCCGGCCCACATGCTGGCCGTGACCTTCTTCTTCACCACCACGTTGGCTCTGTCGCTGCACGGTGCGCTGGTGCTGTCGGCCACCAACCCGGCGCCGGGTCACACGGTGCGCACGCCCGAGCATGAAGACACCTTCTTTCGCGACATCGTCGGCTACTCGGTGGGCACCCTGGGCATTCACCGCCTGGGTCTGTTCCTGGCGTTGGCGGCTGTTCTTTTCAGCGCGCTGTGCATCGTGATCAGCGGTCCCTTCTGGAGCCGCGGCTGGCCCGAGTGGTGGGGCTGGTGGCTGAACCTGCCGATCTGGTCGCAGTGGCCCCTTCAGTAACCGCGCGGAGTAACTATGGCGGACTATCAAAACCTTTTCACCACGGTCACGGCCACGGGGCCCTTGCACCACGGCGTCGAACTCGGGCCGGGCAACAGCCCGCGCACGGGCCAGCCTTTCCTGCTGTATTGGGCGGGCAAACTCGGTAACGCGCAGATCGGCCCGATCTATCTGGGCGGCCTGGGCGTCGCCTCGCTGATGCTCGGGATGCTGTGGTTCAACATCGTCGGCTTCAACATGCTGGCCTCCGTCAACTGGGATCCGATCCAGTTCGTGCGCCAGTTGTTCTGGCTCTCGCTGGAGCCGCCGCCCCCGGGTTACGGCTTGTCGATTCCGCCTATGAACCAAGGCGGCTGGTGGCTGCTTTCGAGCGCCTTCTTGCTAGCCTCCGTTTTGCTGTGGTGGGCCCGTACCTATCGGCGTGCGCGCGAGCTGGGCATGGGCACGCATGTGCCGTGGGCGTTCGCCGCAGCCATCTGGCTGTTCCTGGTGCTGGGTCTGTTCCGCCCCATTCTCATGGGCTCGTGGTCGGAGGCGGTGCCTTACGGCATCTTCAGCCACCTCGATTGGACAGCCGCCTTCTCGCTGCGATACGGCAACCTGTTCTACAACCCCTTCCACGCACTGTCGATCGTGTTCTTGTATGGCTCGGTGCTGCTGTTTGCGATGCACGGCGCCACCATCTTGGCGGTGGGTCGCTACGGCGGCGAGCGCGAGATCGAGCAGATCGTGGACCGCGGCACCGCCTCCGAGCGCGCCGCCCTGTTCTGGCGTTGGACCATGGGCTTTAACGCCACGATGGAATCCATCCACCGCTGGGCCTGGTGGTTCGCAGTGCTGTGTCCTCTTACCGGCGGCATCGGCATCTTGCTGACCGGCACTGTCGTCGACAACTGGTACCTGTGGGCCGTCAAGCACGGCGTCGCCCCGGCGTACCCTGCCGTCTTCCCCGCGGTCACCGACCCCGCACTGATGCTCCCGGGAGTCAAGCCATGATCCAACTGCAATCTCTGATGCGCCACGGCGCGCGCCTGCTGGCGCTGTCTTCCCTGTTCTTGCTGGCGGGCTGCGAGCGCCCGCCCATGGAGTCGGTGCAGCATGGCTTTCGCGGCACGGGCATGGTGCAGGTGTACAACCCGCGTGCCGTCGAAAAGAGCGTTGAGGCCAACACGGTGCCGGTGGGGATCCCGCCGCTGCCGGCCGACGGCCCCAAGTCCAAGGACGTCTACAAGAACGTACAGGTGCTGGGTAACTTGAGCAGCGCGCAGTTCGTTCGCCTCATGACCTCCATGACCGCCTGGGTCTCGCCCGAGGAAGGCTGCGGCTATTGCCACAACGTCGCCAACTTCGCCGACGACAGCAAGTACACCAAGGTCGTGGCCCGGCGCATGCTGGAGATGACCCAGAACATCAACGAGAACTGGAAGACCCACGTGGCGGATACCGGCGTGA
>JBIKUT010000044.1:0-10204 GCA_044347465.1 Ramlibacter sp. | reverse complement strand
GCACAACTCGGCGTAGCACAGCGCGCCTGCAATGGAAATCAGCGCGCCGGCCAGCCACAAGACCAAGGCCCAACCGGCATCTCCACTGATGCCCGCCACCAGCGAGGGCGTCTTGAAAATCCCCGCGCCCACCACGATGCCCACGATCAGCATCACGGCAGCGAACGGGTGCAACAAACGACGCGGCTGCGCCGCCTGCGTATCAGGTGGGCTCATGGCAATCAGATCCTGTCAGCGGGAGGGGTCGTCAGAGCTTTCGGGCCTGCACAGGGGTCATGAGCCCGGTCGTGGAGGTGATGGTGCCCGTGATCTGAGACCCCGAGACCTTGCCGCTGAAGTTGTGAACCTGCCGGTCCGGCGTGATGAATTGGAAGGTCAGCTCTTCACCCAACAGCTTGGCGCCCAGCAGGGGCTGGGGGGTGCTGCCACGCGTGAGGTTACCGCCGATTTTTTGCAAGGCCTGCTGGAAATTGAGCCGAACTGGCCCGCCCTCCATCCCGGTCATCCGCCACTCGCCCTCGACCGAGGCGGGGACCACCCACAGGTAGCCCCGGGTGCTCTCATGGGCCATGGTCTCGTCGGGCTCCCAGTCGCCCATGGTGAAGGCATGCGAGACCACGCGGGTGCCCGGCTTCATGCGCAGGAGGGTGGGACGCAAACGCAAGTTCAGGTCGGGCAAGAGGTAGAGGGTGACGACCGAGGCCGACGAGAAATCTTCTTTGAAGATGTCGCCGGTGATGATGCGCACCTTGTCGCTGACGCCGGCTTCGTTGACCATGCGACGGGCGTAATCGGCCATCTGCGGGTTGAACTCAATGCCCACCGTCTGTGCTCCGAATTCCTTGGCGGCCGTGATGGCGATGATGCCGTCGCCGGCACCCAGATCAAACAACCGGTCGCTCGAGGTGACCTTGGCCGCGGTCAGCATTTTGTCGATCAGGCCCTTGGGGGTCGGAATCCAGATCACATCCTTGCCCATCTGGCCACGCTCGGGCACGTAGGGCTTTTCAGCGGCAGCGGGGTTGGCCCAGGCCTGCGCAGTGACCGCACACAAGCCCGCCAGAACAAAGGGGCGAATCCATGAAAGCTGAATCATCTTGTTTTCTCGTGAGTGAAGAAGGGGCAAGTGACCCTTACGCAAGCGTAGTCGGTCCCACTCTTGAGCAGGCTTCCCGAGCAGAATAACCTTACACCGACCCCCCTAGAAAAAACCCTGATTGAGCGGGACGCGGAACACGGGCACCACCCCAGCGGCGGGGCCGACTGGCGATTTGCTAGAATCGCGGGTTCTATCTCGGGGTGTAGCTTAGCCTGGTAGAGCGCTACGTTCGGGACGTAGAGGCCGGAGGTTCGAATCCTCTCACCCCGACCAGGTCACACACATCAAACCCACATGTCGCAAGGCGTGTGGGTTTTTTGTTGCCCGGGTGGGCTCAATGCAACTTCACCGTGGGGTTGGTTTGCTTGGTGATCATGCGCGCCAAGGTGTAGAGGGTGGTTTTGCGGATGCCGTGAATGGCAAGCTCGTGCAATTTGTACAAAGACAGGTACATCAGCTTGGCGAAGTAGCCCTCAATCATGAGGTTCTTGCCGATCAAACCGCCCATCATGTTCCCCACGGTGTTGAATTTGCCCAGCGACACCAGAGACCCAAAGTCTCTGTAGCGATAGGGCTTCAGGGGCTGTTCGGCCAATCGGCGCTTGATCTGCGCGAGCATGTGCGTGGCCTGCTGGTGAGCCGCCTGGGCCCTGGGCGGCACGATACCGGCGCGTCCCCCATCGGCATCCGAGCACGGGCAGGCGGCGCAGTCCCCTAGCGCAAAAATATCGGCGTCGCGGGTGGTTTGCAGCGTGTCGTGCACCACCAGCTGGTTGAGGTGGTTGGTCTCCAGGCCCCCAAAATCTTTCAGAAAATCAGGCGCCTTGACCCCGGCGGCCCACACCACCAGTTCAGAGTCGATCTCGCGGCCATCGGCCAAGCGAATCCCGGTGGGCATGACCTCCATCACCTTGGCGTTCGTGAGCACCTGAACGCCCAGTCGGGTGATGAGGTGCTCGGTGGCCTGCGACAGGCGCGGCCGCAACGCCGGCAAGATGCGGTCGGCCGCCTCAATCAGGCTGACCTTGATGTCCTTGTCCACATCGATGCGGTCCAGCCCGAAGGCGACCACCTCGCGTGTGGTGCGATGCAGTTCTGCCGCCAGCTCCACACCGGTGGCACCGGCGCCAATGATGGCCACATGCAGTTGCCTTTTATGGATCACCCCCGCCTGGTTGTGCGCGCGGATACAGGCGTTGACCATCTTGGAGTGAAAAGACTTGGCGTCTTGCTGCGTCTCCAGGCGCAGCGCGTGCGCTTTGACGCCCCGGGTGCCAAAGTCGTTACTCAAACTGCCGATGCAAATGACCAGCGTGTCGTAGTCGATTTTTTGGACCGGTGTCACCGCTTGACCGTCTTCGTCTAGGTAGGGGGCAAGCTCTATGCATTTGTTGCGCCGGTCCAGCCCCTTGAGTTCGCCGATCCGAAACGTGAAGTGGTGCCAATGGGCCTGGGCCATGTAATCGACCTCGTGGTCGCCCAGGTCCATGCTGCCCGACGCGATTTCATGCAGCTTGGGCTTCCAGATGTGGGTCCGGTTTTTGTCGACCAGGGTGATGAGCGCACGCTTACGACGGCCATAGGCGCGCCCCAGACGGGTGGCGAGCTCCAAACCGCCGGCACCGCCACCGACGATGACGATTTTGTGTTGTGTGCTCATGTTCATACTCGCGTCACAGGCCTTGCCGGCCCGGTCAGCGGCTACTTCTTCTTGAAGTAATCCGCCGGATCCGGCGCCTCAGCCGGTGGAGCATCGCCTGCGCCAGGACCCGACGCACCCGAGGCAGGTGCCTCGGCGGCGGCCGGCGTTTCATCCAGGCGAATTTCCACCGCGTCCAGATTGCCCGTAGGCGGCTTGTCCAGCATGCCGGTGACCATCTCGGGGAAGAACACCAGGATGCCTACGAGCAGCATCTGCAACCCCACCCACGGCAGTGCCCCCAGGTAGATGTCCGAGCTCTTGACCTCCTTGGGCGCAATCCCGCGCAGGTAAAACAGCGCAAAGCCAAACGGCGGGTGCATGAAGCTGGTTTGCATGTTCACGCACAGGAGCACGCCGAACCAAATCAGGTCGATCTCCAGCTTGTTGGCCATGGGCACCAGCAGCGGCACGACGATGAAAGCGATCTCGAAGAAATCGAGGAAGAACGCCAGGAAGAAAATCATGACGTTGACCACCAGCAGGAAGGTCACCGCGTCATCGGCACCGACCGCCGTGAACAGATGCTCCACCCAGATCGCGCCGTCCACACCCTGGAACACCAGGGTGAACACGGTGGCGCCGATCAGGATGAAGATCACCATCACCGTGATCTCCATGGTGGCGGCCATGCCGCCTCGCACCATGGCCCAGTTCAGACGTCGGTGCAGCGCAGCCAGCACGATCGCACCGACCACGCCCATCGCACCCGCCTCGGTGGGCGTAGCCAGACCCATGAAGATGGTGCCCAGCACCACGAAGATCAGCGCGCTCGAAGGCAGCACGCCGGCCAAGACCTTGCGGGCCAGGGGCCAGCCGCGCAGGGTGCGGGCCTCGGGCGGCATCGGCGGCATGGACTGTGGGCGCAGCAGCGACATCACCGCAATGAAGGCCACGAAGATCAAGACCTGCGCGATCGAGGGACCGACGGCGCCCAGGTACATATCGCCCACCGACTTGCCCAGTTGGTCGGCCAGCACGATCAGCACCAGCGAGGGCGGGATCACCTGCGTGATGGTGCCCGAGGCGGCAATCACACCCGTGGCCAAACGCATGTTGTAGCCATAGCGCTGCATGATCGGCAGTGCAATCACGCCCATGGCGATCACCGAGGCGGCCACCGTGCCAGTGATCGCGCCCAGAATGGCGCCCACCAGAATCACCGCATAGGCCAGCCCCCCAGGCAGTCCGCCAAAGGCCTGGGCAAAGCCTTCCAACAAATCTTCGGCCAGGCCACTCTTCTCGAGGATGGCCCCCATGAGCGTGAAGAAGGGAATGGACAGCAGCAGCTCGTTGGACAGGATGCCGAACACGCGATAGGGCAGGTTGGCCATGAACTGCGGCGGGAACAGGCCCGCCTCGATGGCCACGAAGCCCGAGGCCAGGCCCAGCGCCGCCAGCGAGAAGGCCACCGGCAGCCCTAGCAGCAAGAAGACCACCAGCGCGGCGAACATCGCCGGGGCCATGATGTCGATCAGGTTCATGCTTACTGCTGCGGGCGTTCGTAGTGGGTGTCGATCGCCAGCAGGCCCCGCAGGGCCGCGACGCGCTTGATGATCTCGGAGATGGCCTGCAGGATCAGAAGGCCGAATCCCAGGGGCAGCAGCAGCTTGACCGGCCAGCGGACCAGGCCACCGGCGTTGGCCGAGGTTTCCTGCTGGATCCAGGACTCGACAAACCAGGGCCACGAGTAGATGACCATGAAATAGGCAAAGGGCAGCAAAAAGACGATGAGCCCGCCCAGGTCCAGCCAGGTGCGCTGGCGGTCATTGAGCTTGGAATAGAGCAGGTCGACCCGAATATGGCCGTTGGTGCACAAAAGCTTGGGCGCCCCCAGCAGCACGGTGCCGCCGAACATGTACCACTGCAGCTCGAGCCAGGCGTTGGAGGACAGGTCCAACGCGTAACGCGAAAGCGCGTTCCCCGCCGAGACCAGTGCGCAAATCAGGACCAGCCAAAGGGCGACGACCGCAGCGGCGCGACTGAGGCTGTCGATCCGGTGGGCCAGGGCGAGGAGGAATTTCACGAAGCGTCCTCGAGCAAAGTTCGCAATTTTAGCAAAGCGCTTCATGCAGCGCGCCCCGTGGCAGAAAGTTAAAACGCCCGAGCAAAAAAAAACGGCTCCCCGAGGGAAGCCGTTTTTAGACGACGAAGCTCGAAATCAGAGCTTGGCGCGGGTCATGAAGCTGTCGAAGCCGCCTTCGGCCACGCGGAACCACGCCACCTGGTCACGCTGGAAAGCGACCATGTGCTCGTACATCCGCTTGAAGGCGGGGCTCTTGGCCGAGGCTTCTGCCATCAGCTCGGTGTTGGCCTTGAAGCAGGCGTCCATCACCGCCGGGGGCAGCGCACGCAACACGGCGCCGCCTTGCACCAGGCGCTTGAGGGCGGCCGGGTTCAGGGCGTCGTAGCGGGCTTGCATCCAGGTGTTGGCTTCGGCGCTGGCGACCTGCAAGGCCACCTTGTAGGCGTCGGGCAGGGCGTCGTACGCCTTGGCGTTGATCTGCAGCGACAGGGCCGCACCGCCCTCGTTCCAACCGGGGTAGTAATAGAACTTGGCGATCTTCTGCAGGTTCAGGCGCTCGTCATCGGCCGGCACGGTGAACTCGGCGGCGTCGATGGTGCCTTTTTCCAGGGCGGAATAGATCTCGCCTGCGGGCAGCTGCTGCGTCACCACGCCCAGCTTGGTCAGCACCTGGCCGCCCATGCCGCCGGTGCGGAACTTCAGGCCCTTGAGATCGGCAACCGACTTGATCTCCTTCTTGAACCAGCCGGCCATCTGCGAGCCCGTGTTACCCGCCAGCATGCTGACCACGCCCGACTCGCGGGTGAAGTCGTTAAACAGCTTTTCGCCACCGCCGTGAATCCACCAGGCGTTGTACTGGCGGCTGTTCAGGCCGAACGGCACGCAGGTGCCCATGGCCCAGGCCGGGTCCTTGCCGATGAAGTAATAGGGCGCGGTGTGACCGCACTCGATAGTGCCCTTTTCCACTGCGTCCAGAACCTGCAGCGGCGGGACGATCTCGCCGGCAGCGTGCGCCGTGATCTGGAACTTGCCGCCCGTGAGCTGGCCCACGCGGCGCGCAATCAGATCGGCCGTTCCGAACAACACCTCGACGCTCTTGGGAAAGCTCGAGGCCATGCGCCAACGGATGGTGTCCGAGGCGGGTGCAGCGCTCTGGGCGGCAGCGGTGCCGGCCAGGGTGGCGCCTGCAACGGCGGCGCCGCTCTTGGCGAGGAAGTCACGACGACTCATGGGATATCTCCTTCAGGTTTCGTTGTCTGGGATCGGCGTTCGGGACGCCACTCAAGGTCTACTCAACTTGGGCTCGAGACTATAAACCGCCCCTCGCGCGCGAGAAATACAAGTCCCTGCGCTGCGCGCGGAGGGTGGCGTGCGTCCCACACCTCATGTGCCAAAACGTTTAAGGAAGTCACGAAAACCAGTAAACTACCTGCACCTTAATTGGGAAACCGCGCTTAGCGGCTCTCCCAATGCAAACAATCGAATTAATTTCAACCGGAGACATACTTTTTGTCTACCAATAACTCTGCCAATAGAGGCGACGCACCCGGCAACCTCACCATCGGCGAAGGTGTCAAGGTGGTCGGCCAGTTGGTCGTCCCCGGCCTGGCCGTGATCAATGGCACGCTGCAAGGCGAGCTGCAAGCCGACGAACTGCTGGTCGGCCCTAAGGGCTCGCTGTCTGGCCAGGTGCGCGTGCGCACGGCCGACATCCACGGCACCACTCACGAGACCCTGGAGGCCTCGGAGTTCTTGTGCGTGCGTGGCACCGGCCGCGTCAACGGGCAGGCCCGCTATGGCGAGATCGAGATCGAAAAAGGCGGCGTCATCCGCGGTGCGATTTCGCCCGTGGGCGAGTCCATCCAGCCGGCGCCGGTGGCACTGCCGCCCAGCGTCCCCGCGCCTGCGGATTCCGCAGACAGCGCCGAATAAAGCGCGCGTCTGCGCCTTGCGTTGCTCACACCCACCATGCTGAAGTTTTCCAAGAACGGGCTGCGTCGCTGGACCAAGCTCGTCGTGGGGCTGTGGGACCGCGAGTACCACGACTCCCGCATCATCCTGGAGCAGCAGGGCGACCTGAAGTACCTGGTCATTCCTGCGCGCTTCCAGCGCAATCTGGCGCGCACGCTGCTGGTCAGCGTCTCGGCCACGGCAGTGCTTCTGGTCGGCATGTCCGGCACAGCGGCCTACCTGCACACACGCAAGCTGATGCTCGAAGACTCCCACAAGGAGATCTACGTCGCCCTGCAATCGGCTGGCATCAATCCGGACGCCCAAAACGGCGAATACACGCAAGAAGACATGCTCGAGATGGCCAAGACCATTCGCGAGCGTGACATGCAAATCCGCCAGTACCTGGGTGACTGGACCGAGAACCTCGCCAGCCGCAACAGCCAGCTGCGCACCCTCGTCAAGAACTCCGGTCTGAACGAGAAGGTGATCAGCATCATCCAGGGCAATCAGAAGGTCGGTGGCTTTAGCGAGAACTTCAAGCCCAACTCGCTTTTGAGCAGCGCCTTCGCCAAGGAAACGGCGATCAACAGCGAACTCAAAAGCGTGCTGGAAGCCTTGCCCGAGAAGATGCCCTTGGAGGAATACGTCATCACCTCCGACTTCGGCATCCGCAAGCACCCGATCGACCAAAAGCCCAATCTGCATGCCGGCATCGACCTGATTCCCTTGGCCAACAAGGACAACGTCCGCGCGGTCAAACCGGGCAAGGTGACCATCGCGCGTTTTCACGGTCACATGGGCAACACGGTGATCGTTCGGCATGACCGCGGCCTCGAGACGCTGTACGGGCACCTGGACAAGATCCTGGTGAAAGAAGGTCAGGAAGTGGCCGAGGACGCCATCCTGGGCACCGTGGGCAACACCGGACAGTCCACGGGCAAGCACCTGCACTTCGAAGTGCTGATTGGCAGCTACCAGGTCGACCCCAAGAAAGTCGTTCAGACCGCGCAAAATGTTCGCAAAATCGAAAAATAAGTCTACGGACAACGCCTACGAGGAACCCGAGGACATGACTCCCGAGACGGCCAACTCAGCCCCCCGAAGCGGCGCCTCCAGCGGCTTCCTCCTGGATAGCAACAAGCCCTCTGTCATCAGCGAGGGTTTCTCGCTGGTCGGCGACATCACGGCCCAAGGCGTGCTGCACGTCGAGGGCATGATCAAGGGCACCGTCACCACCGAAGCCGTCAACATCGGCATCACGGGCGCGGTCGAAGGCAAGATCCAGTGCACCTCGCTGCAGATCAAGGGGGCCTTCGTCGGCGAGGCACGCTGCCACGAGCTGGTGATCGCCAGCAAGGCACGGGTTCGCGGCACCATCACTTACGAGACCCTGTCCATTCAGCGCGGGGCCTACGTCGAAGGGGAACTCGCCCGCGCGACCTGATTTGAGCGGGCTGCCCACACGGACTTGAGATGCGTAAGACCTGGACCGAATCCGACGCGCAGCAGCTCAAGGACCTCCGTGAGCAAGCGGGCATCGCCCAAGCCGCATTTGCCAAGCGCTACGCGCTGTCGGTCGCGCAAGTGCGGGAGCTCGAGGGCGGCAAGACCGGCTCTTACTACTCTGAAGACATCAAGGCCCACACGGGCCGCCGGCTGCTAGCGGCCTTGGGCTACGTCGCCCCGCCCCCCTCCGAGCCGGAACCCGTCCCCACGCCCCCACCCGCATCGCCATCCGCGCCCCAAGCCGAGGTCGAAGCCGCCCCTGTAGCGGAACCCGCCGCTGCACCGGAGCCTGAGTCGCAGCCCGAGCCAGAGGCCATGGCCGCGCCGGTCATCCCGTCCGAACCCCAGCCCGCTGCAGTGACCGAGGCACCCGCGCCGCCCGCTGCATCCGAGTCGACGCCACCGACCCCACCCGCTAAACGCCGCTCCACAGGCCCCTGGTTGCTGATCGCGGCGGTGGCGGTCATCGCGGTGGCGGTGTTGCTCGTCACCCGAACCCCGGGCACAGTCACCGTGTCGACCGTCACCGTGCCGGTGAACGCAGCACCGGTGGCGGCACCGGCCGACGCCTCAGCGCAAGCCGCCGCCAGCGACGCCTCCGCGCCTGCGGCCGCAGCGTCAGCCGCCTCGGCTGCGTCTGTCGTCATCGCGGGTGCGGATAAACCTGCATTACCCGCCGGCTGCGAGGCACCCGGCCCTCGCGAGGCGACGCAATACCAGTCGCCGGTGGCCGATAAGCCGGCCACCTATGTGCATGTGGAAGCCATGCAAGGGGCCCGCGTCTGCGTTCTAGACAGCCAGAACCAGGTGCGAGCGCTGGTGCTGAAGGTCGGCGAATCGGTGAACGTCGCCGGCGTGCCGCCCTTCACCATTCGCAGCGCTCAGTGGAACGACCTCAAGGTGTTCTTCCAGGGCCTGCGGGTTCAGGTCGAACCCGGTGCGGCGTCCGACAACATCGTGATCCTGCCTAAACGGGGCGGCTGATCGCCCCTGCCTCGCCCCTGCCTCGCCTCTGTCCACGGGTCCGCGAGGCCCATCGAGTAATCCCTAGGTTTACACTTTTTCCGGTTTCGGAGATGATCGGCGGTCTTTCCCATGACAACCGCCGGCGCACCCACGCGCGTCGGGTTCCCGCCCTGCTTCGATGGCCGCACCGGTTCCGCCTCTCGCTCCAGACCCTCACGCCCTGCCCGGGGTGGCCAAGGCCCTCGTGCAAGCCGGCCAGCTCGAACAGCAGGCCGCCCTGGACCTGTGCCGTCGTGCGCAGGCTGCACGCACCACCTTCCTCGCCGAGCTGACCGGCTCGGGGGCGGTCTCGGCGGCCGACCTGGCCCACACCCTGTCCCAGGCCTTCGGCGCGCCGCTGCTCGATCTGGATGCAGTCGATGTGCAGCGCCTGCCACGCCACCTGCTGGACGCCAAGACCTGCCAGGCCTTTCGCGTGGTGGTCCTGGCCCGGCGCGGCAACCGTCTGGTCGTGGCCACGGCGGACCCGTCCGACCAGCAAGCCGCCGAAAAAATCAAATTTGCCACGCAGCTCGGGGTGGACTGGGTCATCGTCGAATACGACAAGCTCTCGCGCCTGGTCGAAGCGCAGTCGACCTCCACCGCGCAGGCCATGGACAACCTGATCGGCGACGACTTCGAATTCGACGAATCCAATCTGGATCCGGGCCCAGAGGATGCCCCCGACAAGACGCCCAGCACCGAGGTCGCCGACGCGCCGGTGGTCAAGTTCCTGCACAAGATGCTGCTGGACGCCTTCAGCCAGCGCGCCTCCGACATCCACTTCGAGCCCTACGAGCACCAGTACCGGGTGCGCTTTCGCATCGACGGCGAACTGCGCGAGATCGCCGCGCCGCCCGTGGCCATCAAGGACAAGCTGGCCTCGCGTATCAAGGTGATCTCGCGCATGGACATC
>JBIKUT010000377.1:0-2612 GCA_044347465.1 Ramlibacter sp. | reverse complement strand
AAGGACCTGAAGGCCTACGACAGCTTGGAGGGCGTGGCCGCACGCCTGATGAAAACCAACCCGCGCCTGGCCGCGGCCAAGGCGCAATGGCTCGCGCAACACTGGGCACGCCAGGACGCCGACGGCCGCTGGCGCATCCTGGGCGATCCGGCGCACAAGATCACCAGCGCCACGCTCTGGCGGCTCGAAGAAATCCTGGAGATGTACAAGCGCATCACCGCACCCGTGCTCTGGGTGCAGGCCAGCGACGACAGCCTGACGCAGTGGTGGCAAGGCCAGTACACGCTGGCGCAATTCCACGAGCGCCTGGCCCATGTGCCCAAAGTGCGCCAGGCCCAGGTCGACGACGCCGGCCACATGCTGCACCACGACCAGGCTGACGCCGTGGCCCGCGAAATTGAGAATTTCTTGGCAGATTCCGCCGAAGCTTGATGTAGGCACCCCCGCCGCCGGGCTGTAGGCGCTGTCCCACGCTTAAGCTGGGCCTCCGTCATTGCCGAGGTACTGGGTGTGTTCAAGGTTCGATTGCTTGTATCCCTCCTGCTGGGGGCGGCCGCCTGCCTGCCCGGCCTGGCCCGCGCCAGCGACCCTTTCGAGGCGGGCCTGGCCACCCTGTAGGAATCCCTGTGGCACCAAAGCGGCATCCCGACCCGGGTGGTGCGCTGGGAGGGCGACGTGCGCGTGCGCCTGGCCGGCGTGCAGGTGTCGGCGCACCGCGACACCGTGATGCAGGCCCTGCGCGCGGTGACCCAGACCGCCGGCGTGCGGCTGGTGGATGTGAGCGAGCAGCCGGGGCAAGTGGCCAATCTGGTCGTGGAGATCACGCCCAACACGGCGATGCAAGACCAGCAGCCCTGCGCCACGACCCTGTCGTTTCGACAGGAGGCGCGGATTGACACGGCGGTCATGCGCATGCGCACGCGCGATGTGGGGCGCTGCGCCCACCACGAGGCCATGCACGTGATGGGGGTGCGCGGTCACCCCGAGGGGCGTACCGTCTTGAGCTATTTCCCGACCCAGGTCGACGCGCTGCAGCCGCTGGACCAGGTGATGCTGCGGGCCTGGTACTCGCCCCGCATGCGCGGGGGCATGAGCCCCTTTGAGGCGCTGCAGGTGATGGCCGACGAATGGGTGGCGGTGCAGCCCGATCGCGCCGCCGCGCTTCGGGGCCGAGACCGGTTCTTCGCCGCCACCATTGAGCAGATGCACACCTACGCCAGCGGGCAGGGCGATGTGCCGGCCATCGTGCGGCGCTCGGGCAAGGCCACCGAGGAAGGCGTGCAGGTGGGGCGCAGTGAAATGAGTTACTTCCTGGGGGTGGCCTATCTGGAGGGGGCGGCGCTGCCGGCCAGCGACCGGGCGCAGGCCCAGCGCTGGCTGGAGCAGGCAGCCAGCGCTGGAAACCGCCCCGCTCAGGACCGCCTGGGCAGCTTTCGCTAGGCCAGGGGCCCGGGCACGGGCATGCGAAAATCGGCGTTTTCGACCGAGAGACACGCACCCCATGGACGCAGAACGCATCAACCTGATCGGCACCACGCTGGCAGACCTCCAGGCCCGCACCGCGGACCTTCGGGGGTATCTTTGACTACGATGCCAAAGCGGAACGACTGAGAACCGTCAACGCATCGCTGGAAGACCCGGCGGTGTGGAACGACCCCAAGCGCGCCCAGGAACTGGGCAAGGAAAAAAAGCAGCTCGATGGCATCGTGCTGACGCTGCAATCGCTTGATCGCGAACTGGCCGACAACCTCGAGCTCTATGAGATGTCCAAAGAGGACGGCGACGAGGCCGGCCTGCAGACGCTCGAAGAAGACGCCGCCCGCCTGACCGCCACCGTCGAAGACCTCGAGTTCCGGCGGATGTTCAACCGGCCGGCCGACCCTATGAACGCCTTTCTGGACATCCAGGCCGGCGCCGGCGGTACCGAGGCCTGCGACTGGGCCGGCATGCTGCTTCGCCAGTACCTGAAGTACGCCGAGCGCAAGGGCTTCAAGTCCAACGTTGAAGACGAATCCGCCGGCGACATCGCCGGCATCAAGAGCGCCACCATCAAGATCGAAGGCGAGTACGCCTACGGCCTGCTGCGCACCGAGACCGGTGTGCACCGCCTGGTGCGCAAGTCGCCCTTTGACTCGGCGGGCGGGCGCCACACGAGCTTTGCCAGCGTGTTCGTCTACCCCGAGATCGATGACTCGGTGGAGATCAACATCAATCCCGCCGACGTGCGCGTAGACACCTTCCGCGCCTCTGGCGCTGGCGGTCAGCACATTAACAAGACCGATTCGGCGGTGCGTCTGACCCATATGCCTACGGGCATCGTGGTGCAATGCCAAGACAGCCGCAGCCAGCACTCCAACCGCGATGTGGCGTGGCAACGTCTGCGCTCGCGCCTGTACGACCACGAGATGCGCAAGCGGATGGAAGAACAGCAAAAGCTCGAGGACACCAAGACCGATGTGGGTTGGGGCCACCAGATCCGCAGCTACGTGCTGGATCAAAGCCGTATCAAGGACCTGCGCACCAACCTGGAAATCTCGAACACCCAGAAAGTGCTGGACGGCGACCTCGATCCGTTCATTCAAGCCTCCCTCAAGCAGGGCGTCTAGGAGACC
>JBIKUT010000376.1:0-2616 GCA_044347465.1 Ramlibacter sp. | reverse complement strand
GGCGGCGCAGACGCGGTCGACGATTTGTTGCAGAGCAGAATCCATGGCCTCGATGTTACGCGGGGTCGCAAGACCCTCGCTGGTCGGGGACCGAGAGGGCCTGTCGCATCGAGCCGTCAACTTCTTGTGCCCCGCGCGCACGCGGGCGCCGCTAACATGCACGCCCCATGCCCTCGCCGCCGCTCGACCCCCATCGCTCTCACAGTCTGGCCGACGGTGCGCGTTATGCGCTGCTGCGGCATCTGGCGCCTTCGTTGCGGCACGAAGCGGTAGCCCCCCTGCAACCGCTGGCCATGGCCGCGGGTGTGCTTGAGCGGCGCCTGCGCGATCCCGCGCCCAACCTCGCACAGGTGCAGGAGACCGCCGCCCGACTGACCGGCTTTTCGCGGACGGCCGTCCAGTCCTGCCTGGACCTGCTCGATTGGCTCGCCCCGGCACAAGAGCGCACGGTGTCGCTGCAAGAGGCCGTGCGCGACACCCTCGCCCTCATGCGGGGCAGCTTCCTGTTTCGCGGCTTCACATTGCGCGACCAACTGCACAACGCCAACGATCCGGTGGGCGCGAACCGACTGCGCTATGTGCTGCCCGCCTGCCTGCTGTGGCTCACCGACAGCGCCGGCGCGCCCGCCGAGGTCACGCTCTGCGCCCAGGACGCGGGCGGCCAGCTGCGGCTGGTGCTCGATCTGCAGCCCACCGAAGGCGAGCCCGGCGTGCAAGAAGCGCCCGCGTACCGACCCCTGCGCGACGAAGAAGTGCAGGCGCTGGCGCACGCCGACGGCGTCGCTCTCGAGCGGCACGGCGACACGCTGTGGCTGACGTTGATGCGCGCCGCCTGACCCGCCCCGAGGCGGCGCACCAGGAAAAAGGCCCGCCAGAGGCGGGCCTTGGGTGTGCCCGGCGCGCAGCGTGCGCGCCGGGCGAACGATCAACGGTGGTAGGCCGTCTCGCCGTGGCTGCTGATGTCCAGGCCTTCGCGTTCTTCTTCTTCGGTCACACGCAGACCCACCACCAAGTCGACCAGTTTGAAGGCGATGAAAGCCACGACCGCCGACCAGATCACCGTGGTGATCACGCCGTGGAACTGGATCCAGACCTGGGCCGCGATACCGGGGAAGTCGGCTGCATCACCACACTTGTTGGTCACGTAGTTGCAGATGCCCATGCCACCCAGCGAGGGCGAGGCAAACACGCCCGTCAGCAGCGCGCCGACGATACCGCCCACGCCGTGCACGCCGAACACGTCCAACGAATCGTCAGCACCGAGCAGGCGCTTGAGACCATTGACGCCCCACAGGCACACCAGGCCAGAGATCAAGCCGATCACGATCGCGCCCATGGGGCCGACGAAGCCGGCTGCAGGCGTCACCGCCACCAGACCCGCCACCGCACCGGAGGCTGCACCCAGCATCGAGGCCTTGCCCTTGGACAGGGCTTCACCCGCAATCCAGGACAGCGTGGCTGCCGCCGTGGCCACCAGGGTGTTGATGAAGGCCAGTGCCGCGACACCGTTGGCTTCCAGGTTGGAGCCGGCGTTGAAGCCGAACCAACCCACCCACAGCAGCGAGGCGCCGACCATGGTCAGGGTCAGGCTGTGCGGCGTGAGCGACTCACGGCCATAGCCCAGGCGCTTGCCGATCACGTAGGCGCCGACCAGACCGGCCACACCGGCGTTGATGTGCACCACGGTGCCGCCCGCGAAGTCGAGGGCGCCCTTGCCCCACAGCCAGCCGGCTGCGGCAGTGACTTTCTCGAGCGAGGCGGCATCGGAGATGGCGTCCGGGCCGTCCCAGTACCAGACCATGTGCGCGATCGGCAGGTAGCTGAACGTGAACCAGATCACGCAGAACAGCAGCACCGCGGAGAACTTGATCCGCTCGGCGAAGGCGCCGACGATCAGTGCGCAGGTGATGGCCGCGAAGGTGGCCTGGAAGGCGACGAAGGACAGCTCCGGAATCACCACACCCTTGCTGAAGGTGGCGGCCACAGAGTCCGGCGTGATGCCTTTGAGGAACAGCTTGTCAAACGATCCGATGAACGGATTGCCGCCGGTGAAGGCCATGCTGTAGCCATAGACCACCCAGAGCACATAGATCAGTGCGGTGATCACGAAGACCTGCATCAGCACCGACAGCATGTTTTTGCTGCGAACCAGGCCGCCATAGAACAGCGCCAGGCCGGGCAGGGTCATCAGGATGACGAGCATGGTGGACATGGTCATGAAGGCGGTGTCGCCCTTGTTCGGCGTCGGCGCGGTGGCCGTCGCCGCGGCGGCGGGAGCGGCAGCTGCAGCGGCCGCAGGCGCGGCCTCGGCGGTCGCGGCCGGGGCAGAGGCGGCCGGCGCTTGCGCCAGCGCGGCGCCACCGCCGGTCAGAAGGCCCAACCCCAGGGCCAGGCAGGCAAGAAGCTTTCTCATGGTGTTTCTCTCCTGAATTTCTTAGAGGGCTTCCTTGCCGGTCTCACCGGTGCGGATGCGAATGACCTGCTCGAGGTCGTAAACAAAGATCTTGCCGTCGCCGATCTTGCCCGTGCGGGCCGCGCCCTCGATGGCTTCGATCACGCGCTCCACCAGGTCTTCGGACACGGCGGCTTCGATCTTGACCTTGGGCAGGAAGTCGA
>JBIKUT010000375.1:0-2637 GCA_044347465.1 Ramlibacter sp. | reverse complement strand
GTTGGCGCAGCCCGAGGTGCAGCCAATCGGCCTGGGTGCGCGCAACTCGCTGCGCCTGGAAGCCGGCCTGTGCCTGTATGGCAACGACATTGACACGACCACCACGCCGGTCGAGGCCAACCTGGGCTGGGCGATGCAGAAGGTGCGCCGCACCGGCGGTGCGCGCGCAGGGGGCTTTGCCGGTGCGGATCGCGTGCTGGGACAACTCGATGGCACGGCCCCCCTCACGCGCCGGCGCGTGGGCCTGATCGCCCAGGAGCGTGTGCCGGTGCGTGAGCACACCGAATTGCAAGACCTGTCGGGCCGGCGCGTGGGCGAAGTCACCAGTGGCTTGCTCGGTCCCACCTGCGACCAACCCGTGGCCATGGGCTATGTGGAGACGGCCCTGGCCGCCACCGGTACCCGCCTGCAGGCCCTGGTGCGCGGCAAGCCCGTGCCCATGGTCGTGGCCGACCTGCCCTTTGTGCCCACACGCTACTACCGCGGCCCCGCCGCCTGAACCCTTTTTTCATTTCTCACTCGGAGACACCATGAGCCTGAAGTACACACCCGATCACGAATGGATCCAGTCCGAGGGCAACGCCCCGGCCACCGTGGGCATCACCGTGCATGCGCAAGACGCGCTGGGCGATGTGGTGTTCGTGGACTTGCCCGAAGTGGGCCGCACCTACGCCCAGGGCGACGTCGCCGGCGTCGTCGAATCGGTGAAAGCCGCCGCCGATGTCTTCATGCCGGTCAACGGCGAGGTGACCGAGGTGAACGAAGCCCTGCGCGCCGACCCCTCGCTGGCCAACACCGACCCGCTGGGTCAGGGCTGGTTCTTCAAGGTCAAGCTGTCCGATCCCGCGCAGCTCGAGCCGCTGATGGACGAAACCGCTTACGCCGCCTTCTCGCAAAACGGCTGATCCCGCCCCTCGCCAAAGGAACAACGCCATGCTGATGCAAGCCGCCCGCCCCTTGCGCGAACTCGAAGACGCCGACCAGTTCATCGCCCGCCACATCGGCATAGGCGAAGCCGACGAACAGCACATGTTGTCGGTGATCGGCGAGGCCTCGCGCCGCGCGCTGATCGACGGCATCGTGCCGCGTGCGATTGCCCGCACCAGTGCGATGAAGCTGCCGGCGCCCGTAACGGAAGCCGCGGCACTGGCCGAACTCAAGGCACTGGCGAGTCAAAACCGCGTGATGCGCAGCTTCATCGGCCAGGGCTACTACGACACCCACACGCCCACGGTGATCCTGCGCAACATCCTGGAGAACCCCGCCTGGTACACCGCCTACACGCCCTACCAGGCCGAGATCAGCCAAGGCCGCATGGAAGCCCTGGTGAATTTCCAGACGATGGTGTGCGAGCTCACGGGCATGCCGATTGCCAATGCCTCGATGCTCGATGAGGCCACCGCAGCGGCCGAGGCCATGACCCTGGCCAAGCGCAGCGTCAAGAGCGCAAGTGCCCTCTTCATCGTCGCGGGCGACAACCATCCGCAGGTGATTGAGGTCGTGCAAACACGCGCGCGGCCCCTGGGCATCGAAGTGCTAGTCACTGATTCCGTGGAGCAATGGCACGACGCACTGGATCGTCCGCACTTTGGCGCGCTCGCGGCCTATCCCACCACCCGCGGCCGCATCGCCGATCTGCGTGCGGATGCCGACCAGACCCACGCGCAGCAAGGCGCCTTCATCGTGGCCGCCGACCTGCTGGCGCTCACGCTGCTCATGCCGCCAGGTGAATGGGGCGCCGACATCGTGGTGGGCACCACGCAGCGCCTGGGCATGCCCATGGGCGCCGGCGGTCCGCATGCGGCCTACATGGCCTGCCGCGACGAATTCAAACGCTCGCTGCCTGGTCGGCTGGTGGGTGTGAGCATCGACGCGCACGGCAACCCGGCCTACCGCCTGGCCCTGCAAACCCGCGAACAACACATACGCCGCGAGAAAGCCACCTCCAACATCTGCACCGCGCAGGTGCTGCCCGCCGTGGTGGCCAGCATGTATGCGGTCTATCACGGGCCGCAGGGCCTCAAGCGCATCGCGCAACGCGTGGCCACCTACACCGCCGTCCTGGCGGCGGGCCTGCGTCAGCTCGGGTATGCGATCGAACATGACAGCGCCTTTGACACGCTGGCCCTGCGCGTGGGTGCCGACGCCGCCGCCACGCTGGCGGCGCGGGCCCGCGAGCGCAGCGCCAACCTGCGCGTGCATGCCGGCCAGTGGGTGTGCGTGTCGCTGGACGAGACCACCACCCGCGAAGACCTGACCTTGCTGTGGTCGGTGTTCGCGCAAGACGGACAGACCCTGCCCGACTTCGCCGCCTTCGAAAAGGGCGTGGAACCGCTGATCCCGGACAGCCTGCGCCGCACCAGTGCCTTTCTCACGCACCCCGTGTTCAACACGCACCACAGCGAGACGGCGATGCTGCGCTACATCCGCGCGCTGTCGGACAAGGACCTGGCCCTCGATCGCAGCATGATCCCCCTGGGCAGCTGCACGATGAAGCTCAATGCGACCAGCGAGATGATCCCCATCACCTGGCCTGAGTTCGCGCAGGTGCATCCCTTTGCGCCGGCCGACCAACTGCGAGGCTATGCGCAACTCGACGCGCAACTGCGCGAGTGGCTGTGCCAGGCCACCGGCTAT
>JBIKUT010000374.1:0-2640 GCA_044347465.1 Ramlibacter sp. | reverse complement strand
CCGACGCAGTTATCGCCGGCGAAATGGCCAATGCCTTTTGCGCGGTGCGCCCGCCGGGCCATCACGCCTGCCGCGACCGCGCGATGGGGTTTTGCCTCATCAACAATGTGGCGGTGGCGGCGCGCCATGCCCTGGATCACCATGGGCTACAGCGTGTGGCGGTGGTGGATTTCGATGTGCACCATGGCAACGGCACCGAAGACATCCTGGCCGGCGACCCGCGTGTGCGGATGGTCGGCTTCTTTCAGCATCCGCTGTACCCTTTCAGTGGCGAGACCCCCCGAGGCGACAACATCGTGAACCTTCCTGTCCCTGCCTACACCCGCGGCCCGCAGATCCGCGATCTGATCGAGCGTGAGTGGATGCCGCGCCTGGACGCCTTTCGCCCCGAGATGATTTTCATCAGCGCCGGCTTTGACGCCCACCGCGATGACGACCTGGGCCAACTCGGGCTGGTCGAGGCCGATTACGTCTGGATCACCCGTCGGCTCAAGGAGGTCGCGCGGCGCCATGCGAGCGGGCGCATCGTCTCCTGTCTGGAGGGCGGCTACCACCTGAACGCCCTGGGCCGCAGCGTCGAGGCGCATGTGCGCGAACTGGCGGATTTGTCATGAACGCTTTCGAGAAATTGCTTCAGGGCTTGGTTCATCCCGGCCTGGCCTGGGAAATTGCCGCACTGGTGGCCTGCCTGGCGCTGGCGCTGGCCCTGTGCTGGGGCGCCGGTCGTGCAGCGGGTGATCGCACGTCTGGCGACCCCTCCGTGTGGTTCGGGCGCGGCATCGTCGACGGCCTGCTGTTTCCCTTGCTGGCGCTGGTGTTCGCCTACAGCGCGATGTGGGGGCTCGGTCAGAGCCAGTCGGTGGCCTTGCTGCGGATCGCGGTGCCCATTTTGGTGTCGCTGGCCGGGATTCGTTTCTTGGCCCGCGTGCTCACCGTGGTCTTCCCGGCCTCGGCCCTGGCGCGTCTGATCGAGCGCCTGTTCTCCTGGCTGGCGTGGCTGGCCGCGGTGCTGTGGATCGTGGGGCTGCTGCCCGCGGTCACCCAGGAGATGGAGTCGATCCGCTTCACCTTTGGCAAGAGCCGCACCAGCTTGCTGGATCTGACCGGGGGCGTCTTGTCGGCCGGTGCGGTGATGGTGGTGGCTTTGTGGATTTCTGCGGTGCTCGAGCGCCGCGTGCTGCAACAGACCGTGAGCGATCTGTCCTTGCGCAAGGTCGCGGCCAACACCCTGCGCGCCACCTTGCTGCTGGTGGGACTGCTTCTGGCCCTGTCCACGGTGGGGGTCGATCTCACGGCCTTGTCGGTCTTGGGCGGGGCGTTGGGCGTGGGCCTGGGCTTTGGCCTGCAAAAGCTCGCGGCCAATTACGTCAGTGGCTTCGTGATCCTGTTCGAGCGCTCGCTGCGTATTGGCGACACCGTGCGCGTGGACAACTTCGAAGGCGAGGTCATGGACATCAAGACCCGCTACACCCTGATCCGCGCGCCCAACGGACGCGAGTCGGTCGTGCCCAATGAGAAGCTGATCACCGAGCGCATTGAAAACCTGTCGCTGGCCGATTCGCGCATCCTCCTGACCACCGACATCACCGTGGGCTACGACGCCGATGTCGAGCGCGTGCAGCGGGTGCTGGTGGATGCGGCGCTGGCCGTGCCGCGCGTCCTGCGCGATCCGGCGCCGGCGGCGCGCCTGGTGCGCTTTGGCACCGACGGACTGGAGTTCACGCTCCTGTATTGGATTGACGATCCGGTTAACGGGCAGATCAATGTGCGTTCGGATACCAACCTGCAGGTGCTTCACGGGCTGCGCGCCGCGGGCATCGAGATCCCGTCCCCGCAGCGGGTGGTGCAGATGCGCGTGACGCCCCCGGGCTGAGGGCGGTTTCCCTATAATCCAGCAAAAAGAACGATCGTTCTTTTTCTTCGGAAAACCCGCTTTACGGCCGCTGCCAAGGGTGCACCGCATAAAATCTCACGTTTACGTAAACGTCAATTCAGCCCTGAGGAGCTCTCCCACATGAAGGCCCTGGTTCCCGTCAAACGGGTGGTCGACTACAACGTCAAGGTCCGCGTCAAATCGGACAACACGGGGGTGGACATCGCCAACGTGAAAATGAGCATGAACCCCTTCGACGAGATTGCCGTCGAAGAGGCGGTACGGCTCAAGGAAAAGGGCGTGGTCACCGAGGTGATCGCTGTCTCCTGCGGCGTGACCCAGTGCCAGGAGACCCTTCGCACCGCCATGGCCATCGGCGCTGACCGCGCCATCCTGGTCGAGACCGACGTCGAGTTGCAGCCCCTGGCGGTGGCCAAGTTGCTCAAGGCCCTGGTCGACAAGGAACAACCCCACCTGATCATCCTGGGCAAGCAGGCGATCGACGACGACTGCAACCAGACCGGTCAGATGTTGGCGGCCCTCGCCGATCTGCCCCAGGCCACGTTTGCCAGCAAGGTGGTGGTGGAGGGCGGTCAGGCCCAGGTCACGCGCGAGGTCGACGGCGGCCTGGAGACGCTCTCGATCAGCCTGCCGGCGGTGATCACCACCGACTTGCGCCTCAATGAGCCGCGCTACGTCACGCTGCCGAACATCATGAAGGCCAAGAAAAAGCAGTTGGACATCGTCAAGCCTGAAGACCTGGGTGT
>JBIKUT010000373.1:0-2645 GCA_044347465.1 Ramlibacter sp. | reverse complement strand
GCGCATGTTTGAGCCGAAGGCGAGTTTTGCGCGCTTCCCGCCTGTTGTGAGCACCGCAAGGGAGCCCGAAGGGCCCCCGCACTTGAAGCCCCCAGGCCCCACCCCGCCTGCCCACCGCGTTGCAGCAACGAAGAAGCAATCGCGCCGACCCGCCTGCAACACCGACAGAAAGAGAAACACCCCTCACCTCCCCTTGCCCGCTTGAGCAGGCGGCTCGCTCATCCCTAGCAGCTCTGCCGTCTTATGATCGGCCGGTTCACTTCAGGACCGTGCCTTGATCCCCTCCTCCACGCCCCTCCGTCACGCTTTCCGCGCCTTCCTGCTGGCGGCGCTCACCATCGCCGCCGCCGCCGCGTCCCCGATCACCGGCCGCGTCGTCGGCGTCTCTGATGGCGACACCGTCACGGTGCTAGACGCCAACAAGCGCACCCACAAGATCCGCCTGCTGGGCATCGACTCGCCCGAGAAAAGCCAGGCCTTTGGCGAACGGGCCAAGCAATCGCTGAGCGATCTGGTGTTCAACAAGCAGGTAACGGTGCAAGGCAGCAAGCAGGACCGCTACGGCCGCGACCTGGGCAAGATCGTGCTGGACGGTCAGGACATCAACCTCGAGCAAATCCGCCGGGGCATGGCTTGGCACTACAAGCAGTACGCCCGCGATCAGGCACCCGAAGACCGCCAGGCCTACGCCGATGCGGAATCTACGGCCCGCCAGAACCGGGTCGGCCTGTGGCAAGACAGCCAGCCCGTGCCGCCGTGGTCCTACCGGCGTGCGGCCAAGGAACAGGCGAAGGGACAGCCCAAGGAACAGGCCCAGGCGCCTCGCTAAGCACGCAACGCTGCGCGCGGCCCGTGCCCTGCCCGCGCGTTAGATCAGCAGCAAAAATCCGTTGAAGGTCGCCAGGCTGCCCAAGATCCCCAGGATCAAGGCGCCGCCAAACAGCATCCGGGCGCGGGTCATCAGCTCCTTCTTGCCCTCTCCCGTCTCAGGCTCCGAGTCGTAGCGTTTGACGTTGCGGTCGTAATCGGCGAGGCGCTGCTCCCATCGCCAGCAAGTACACCAGCAGCGCAGCACGCCGGTGCTTGGGGCCCTGGGCTCTTGCGGAAGTTCGATGTCGTCGGCTGCGCTCATGGGCGTCTCCTGGTTGGGTTGCGGCCAGACGCCCGCAGCCCGCCTGTTTAACGGCTCGCGCTAGCAGGTCACCCCCACCCCGTCAAAAAACGAAAGTTACGAAATTAACTTTTTCGTAACTTTTTTATTGACATTGAACACTTTGAACCTATTATTCAGCTCACTGACAGCAATTAGTACCTTCTTCCGCTTTCAAGCACCACCACGAGGACCGCCCTATGCAGTACCGCCCCCTCCCCGCCCGCTGCGCTCCCGCCTTCGCGCCCCGCCGCCTGATCGCCCTGGCCGCAGCCGCCGTCCTGACCGGTTGCGCCAGCGTCACCCCCAAGCCATTGGACGCGGACACCGCCCACACCACCAACCGCGCCGACGCGGTGGCCCTGCGGGCCGACGTGACGCCCATCACCGCCCCGCTCACCCTGGAAGAGGCCCTGGCCCGCGCGCTCAAGTACACCCTGGACCGCCGCGTCAAGCAGATGGAGGAATCCATCGCCCTCAAGCAGCTGGACCTGTCCTACTACGACATGCTGCCGCGCCTGGCCGCGCAGTCGGCCCTCACATCGCGCAACAACGACCGCATCAGCCTCAGCCGCGATGCCACCACGGGCGCGCCCTCCACCTCGCGCTTCATCTCGCAGGACCGCACCCATACCGCCTCGCAGCTCGAACTCAGCTGGAACCTGCTCGACCTCGGCCTGGGCTACTACAACAGCCAGCAGCAGGGTGACCGCTTCCAGATCGCGCTGGAAAAGCGCCGCAAGGCCATGCACCTGCTGGCACAAGACGTGCGCATCGCCTTCTGGCGCGCCGCCAGTGCCCAATCCTTACAGGAACGGGTGCGCGCCACGGTGCGCTTGGCTACAGACGCCCTGGCCGATGCCCGCCGCTCCGAAGACGCCCGCCTGCGCAACCCAGCCGACAGCCTGCGCTATCAACGCCAAGTTCAGGAAAACCTGCGCCTGCTCGAAGCCATCGCCCAGGAACTCTCGGTGGCCCAGATCGAACTGGCCTGGCTGATCAACGCGCCCATGGGTCAGCCGCTGCAGGTGATCGAGCCGGCCGATGACACCACCAACGTGCACGTGCTGAAACTCCCCATCGAGCAACTCGAAGAAACCGCGCTGCGCCAGAGCGCCGACCTGCGCGAGCAGCACTACAACACCCGCATCGCCCGCCTGGAGGCTCGCAAAACCCTGGTTCGGCTGTTCCCCAACATCGGCTTCAGCTACAGCCTCAACTACGACACGGACAACTACCTCGTCAACAGCCGCTGGAACGAGGCCGGCCTGCAGCTGTCCTTCAACCTCATGAACCTGGCCACGGCCGACGGGCAAAAGAAGCTGGCCGAGGCCGGCATCAAGCTGGCCGACCAGCGCCGTCTGACCGCCCACATGGCGGTGCTCGCGCAGGTGCACCTGGCCCGGCTGCAGTGGGACAACGCCCTGCGCCAGCAAGAACGCAACCGCGACATTCACGACACCGACCGTCGCCTGGCCGAACTGATTGCCGCCCG
>JBIKUT010000372.1:0-2646 GCA_044347465.1 Ramlibacter sp. | reverse complement strand
CGAGCGCCTGCTGGCCGAAGTCGATGCGGTGGCCAATCGCGTGCGCCGCGTCGCCACGGGCTGGGAATCGCAATTGACACTGGCCGTGGACACCGTGATCTGTCCAGCGACCGTGATGGAGCTGGCCCAGGCCTTCCTGGAAGTGGCGCCGCAGACGCGGCTGCGCCTGCGTGACGAAGCCCTGTCGGGAACGATCGAGTGCTTGACGTCGGGGCAGGCCGACCTGGCCCTGGGCGTGGCGCTGGAGGCCGGCACCGAATCGGGCATCCGCAGCCGCGTGATCGGCGAGTTGGAGTTCGTGTTCGCGGTGGCCCCTCACCATCCGCTGGCCCGCCTGCGCGGCCCCCTGGCCGACGACCTGCTGCAAGCGCATCGCGCAGTGGCGGTGGCCGATTCGGTGCAACGTGGCAACGGGATCACCTTGGGCCTGCTGGCCGGCCAGGACGTCCTGACCGTGCCCACCATGCAGGCCAAGCTCGAAGCCCAATTGCGCGGGCTGGGCGTGGGCTTCCTGCCCGAGCCGCTGGCCCGCCCCCACGTGAAAGCCGGCCGTCTGGTGATCAAGCCCACGCAGCGTCCGGCGCGCATCACGCACGTGCGCTATGCATGGCGCGACGCCAGTGGCCTCGGGCCCGGGCGGGCGCTGGCCTGGTGGCTGGCGCAGCTTGAAAGCGAGACCACCCGCAGGTCTTTGCTGCAGCGCCGCGTCGGCGCCCGGCTGCCGTGATGCCACAATGGCTCGCACCATGGCACGAACTCCCTCTTCCTCCTCCACCCGCCCCGCCTCCCGCCGGATTGCCGTGATCGGCGCCGGTATCTCAGGCCTGGCGTGCGCGCGCACCTTGATGCAGGCCGGCCACGAGGTGACGCTGCTCGAAAAAAGCCGAGGCTACGGGGGACGCATGTCCTGCCGCAGCACGCCCTTCGGCAGCTTCGACCACGGCGCCCAGTACTTCACCGTACGCGATCCGCGCTTCGAGCGCGTGCTCGCCCTCACCCCCCAGCTATGCCGACCCTGGAGCGCCAACGCAGTGCGCGTACTCGATCCGCACGGGCGCGTAGCCGAAGCGGCGCTCAGTCGCCGCGAGCCGCATTGGGTGCCGGTGCCGGGCATGAACGCGCTGGCCCGCCACTGGGCGCAGCCCCTGGCACAGACTGGGCGCGTTCATCTGGAGACGCGCGTCACACGTATTGAGCGCGACGCCCTGCAGGCCGCTCGCTGGCAACTGCGTATCGACGCCCCCGGCGATTCGGTGCAGGTGCTCTCCGGCTTCGATCAGGTGATGCTGGCCATCCCCAACGTGCAGGCGGTCGAATTGCTGCGAGCCTCGGCCCTGGCCGCGGACTTCATGGAGCGCATCGAGCAGGTGCGCGTCGACCCCTGCTGGACGCTGATGATCGCGTTTCCTCAGGCGCAGCAGCCGGGGCTGCCGCATCTGGGTCCGCAGTGGAACGCCGCCCTGAGCACCCACCACCGCATCGCCTGGCTCTCGCGTGAATCGTCCAAGCCCGGGCGCGACCCGATCGAGCGCTGGACGGTGCAGGCCAGCGCCGCCTGGTCCGACGAACACCTGAACGACGATCCGCAACGCGTGACCGCCAAGCTGCTCAAAGCCTTTGCCGAGGTCACCGGCATCCACGCCATACCGACCCACGCGCAGGTGCACCGCTGGCGCTATGCCAAGACCCAGGTGCCACTGGGTGCGAGCCACTTGTGGGACGCGCGCGCAGGCCTGGGCGTGTGCGGCGACTGGTGCATCGGCCACCGGGTCGAAGACGGCTTTGTCTCCGGGCTCGAGCTGGCCCTGGCCGTGGCCTGAACGCAAACGCGAAAGAGGGGCTTGCCGTGACGCGCCACGCGGGCAGCGGCTACGTCGGTCGCTTCGCCCCTTCGCCGACCGGTCCCCTGCACGCAGGTTCGCTGGTCGCGGCTCTGGCCAGTTGGCTGGACGCTCGGGCCCATGACGGGCGCTGGCTGGTGCGCATCGAGGACGTCGATCACCCCCGCTGCGTGGCGGGCGCGAGTGAACGCATCCTCGCGCAGCTGGCCGACGTGGGTCTGCTGCCCGACGCACCGCCCCTGTACCAATCGAAGCGCGAGGCGCTGTACCAGGCGGCCCTGAATCGCCTGGTGGCCTCAGGCCAGGCCTATCCCTGCGGCTGCTCGCGCAAAGACATCGAGCACGCCTGGCAGACCAGCGGCCAGGCCCGAGCGCGTCATGGCGAGCTGATTTACCCCGGCACCTGCCGCAACGGACTGCAAGGCCGAACCGCACGGGCGTGGCGCCTGCGCACCGCGCATGCGGGCACCGTGCACTGGAGCGATCGCCGTGGCGGACCGCAGCAGCAAGACGTAGAACGTGAGGTCGGCGATTTCGTGCTGCAGCGCGCCGACGGCCTGTGGGCCTATCAATTGGCGGTGGTGGTGGACGATGCCGACCAGGGCATCACCGACGTGGTGCGCGGTGAAGATCTGGCCGACAACACCGCGCGCCAGGTGCTGCTGCAAGCGGCCCTGGGCCTACCCACGCCGCGTTACCTGCACACCCCGCTGGTGTGGGGTGCGAACGGCGAGAAGCTGTCCAAGCAGAACGGCGCCGCGCCCCTGGCGACCGCGCAGCCGCTGGCCTGTTTGCAGGCGGCGGG
>JBIKUT010000371.1:0-2650 GCA_044347465.1 Ramlibacter sp. | reverse complement strand
CGGGCAAGGCCGACTTCACCAAGCGCGTGACCATGCACACCATGGTCAACGAGCAGATGCAGGTCTTCCTGCGGGGTTTCCGCCGTGACGCCCACCCGATGGCCGTCATGACGGGCCTGGTGGGCGCGCTGTCGGCCTTCTATCACGACAGCACCGACATCAATAACCCCGAGCACCGCGAGATCTCCGCGATCCGCCTGATCGCCAAGATGCCCACGCTGGTGGCCATGGCCTACAAGTACAGCGCGGGCCAGCCCTATATCTATCCCAAGAACTCGCTGTCCTACACCGGCAACTTCATGCGCATGATGTTCGCCACGCCGTGCGAGGACTACGAGCCCAACCCGGTGCTGGTGCGCGCGCTGGATCGCATCTTCATCCTGCACGCCGACCACGAGCAAAACGCCTCCACGTCCACCGTGCGCCTGTGCGGCAGCTCCGGCACCAACCCCTTCGCCGCCATCGCGGCGGGCGTGGCGTGCCTGTGGGGCCCGGCGCATGGCGGCGCCAACGAGGCCGCCCTGAACATGCTCTATGACATTCAGAGGCAAGGTGGCGTCGAGAAGATCGGCGAGTTCATCAAGCAGGTCAAAGACAAGAACTCCAACGTCAAGCTCATGGGCTTTGGTCACCGCGTCTACAAAAACTACGACCCGCGCGCCAAGCTGATGCAGGAAACCTGCCGTGAGGTCCTGACCGAGTTGGGCCTGGAGAACGACCCGCTGTTCAAGCTGGCCATGGCGCTGGAGAAGATCGCGCTGGAAGACGAATACTTCGTCTCGCGCAAGCTCTATCCGAACGTCGACTTCTACTCCGGCATCGTGCAGCGCGCCCTGAACATCCCCGTGAGCCTGTTCACCGCCATCTTCGCGCTGGCGCGTACCGTGGGCTGGATCGCGCAGCTCAATGAAATGATCGGCGACCCCGAGTACAAGATCGGCCGTCCGCGCCAGCTGTACACCGGCGCGGTCCGACGCGACGTCAAGCCGCTGGCCCAGCGCTGATCCCGCAGTCCGCCACCTCAGAAAGCCACCCTCGGGTGGCTTTCTTTTTGGCTCAGGCCACCCGTTGTGCGCGTCAGCCGCGGTTCTCGTAGACGCCCAGCTTGCGGTGCAGGGGCGATTCGTCGGCGACGAACAAGAAGGCCGGCTGGTCGGCCGAAGGATTGCGCAGCGTCACCGCGGTGTAGCCCGGGGCGCAGCAGGTATCGGCCTGGGCCATCGTGAAGGGCGCATGGCCCTCGACGCTCACTTCGGCGCGGCCCTCGATCGGATGGAACACCTGGGCCGGCGAACGCGCCGGCAGGCGCAGGGTCTGACCCGGGCGCAGCATCAGGGCATAAAAGCCCAAGATGTTCTCGGCGTCCTCGCCGGTCTCAGGATTGACGTAAGTCACCTGCACGCAGTCCAGGTCCGGTCGGTCGGCGGCCAGCGACTCCAAGGCCGCGCGCGCCTCCACCCAAGGGTAATGCAGCATCGGATAGCGCTTGTCCGAGCGCTGAAACACCGGCGTAGGTGCGACACCGCCCCGGGCATAAGCCCGATCGCCACGACCGGGTTTGACGGCCTGCGGCTCGCCGTTGACGTGGTAGCTGGCCTCCATGTAATAGACCAGCGGCAGGTCCAGCACGTCCAGCCAGACCACAGGCTGATCACCGTCATGGCCATGCTCGTGCCACAGGCCGGTGGGCGTGAGGATCAGATCGCCCCGGCGCATGTAGCACTTCTCGCCGTCCACGTTGGTCCACGCGCCTTCGCCCTCCACCACCATGCGCACCGCATTGGGCGTGTGGCGATGGCTGGGGGCCCACTCGCCCGGCATCAGCAGTTGTAGGCCCAGGTAGATGGCGGCCGAGGCCTGCATCTTCTCCAGGCCATGGCCCGGGTTGGCCAGCACCAGCACGCGGCGCTCGGCCTTCTCGATCGGGGTCAGCTCGCCGGCCTTGAGCAGCAACGGCTTGATTGCGGCATAGGGCCAATGCGTGACCTGCGTCTGGCGTGTGGGCACCTTCGGCGGCAACAAGCCGCGCAGGCTGGGCCACAGCGGCACCAGATTCAATTTTTTCAGATCGTCGCGGTAATCCTGGGGCAGATCTTCCAGGCGTCCAAGTTCGTTCACGCAGGTCTCCTTGTGTCAGTGCGGCGTGGCCAGGCAGTTGTCGACGTTCCAGCCATAGAGCCACGCCATGGCATCGTAGAAGCGCTCGGGCGCGCGGCCTCGCCAGAGGTCATTACGCACCAGGCGCTCGACGCCCTTGGCATGGTAGATGCGCCCCATCTCGCGGCTGGACAGCACGATGCGCGCCGTGCGTGCCACACGCGAGCGCTGATACAGGTCCAGTGCCCGAGTCCAGTCGTTGGCGTGCACGCGCAGCGCTTCGCCCAGCGTGACACCGTCTTCCATCGCCATGCAGGCGCCTTGGGCCATGTACTGGGTGGTCGGGTGGGCGGCATCGCCCAGCAGGGTAACTCGCCCGTAGCTCCATTGGCCAATCGGGTCGCGGTCGGCGGTGGCCCAGCGCTTCCAGCTTTTGGGCAGATCGATCAACTGACGGGCCTTGGGGCTGATGCCCTGGAAGTAGCTTTGTACTTCCTCCTTGCTGCCCTCGGTGATACCCCACTCCTCCTGCTGGCGGCTGTGAAAGGTCACC
>JBIKUT010000370.1:0-2655 GCA_044347465.1 Ramlibacter sp. | reverse complement strand
ACCAACCTGGCCTATCTGTGTGACGAAAAAATGCGCGAAGCCGCCCGCCAGCGCGGTGACGACCCCAACGAACTGCCGCACCGCTACGCGCAGTTCGTCAACAAAGTCGTCGCGCAAAAGCCTGCCGGCATGACCCTGGCCATGCACCTGTGTCGCGGCAACTTCAAGAGCACCCATGCGGCCGCGGGCAACTACGAGCCGGTGGCCGAGGCGCTCCTCAAGGAGATGGACATCGACGCCTACTTCCTCGAATACGACGATGACCGCTCCGGCGACTTCCGTCCCCTGCGCTATCTGCCCAAAGGCAAGACCGTGGTGCTGGGCCTGGTCACCACCAAGTTTGGCCAGCTCGAAAGCAAGGACGCCCTCAAGCGCCGCATCGACGAGGCCGCCAAGTACGCGCCGATGGAGCAACTGGCGCTGTCGCCGCAGTGCGGCTTCTCCAGCACCGTGCATGGCAACAACATTGCCGTCGAAGATCAGCGCACCAAGATGCGCCTGGTGATCGACACCGCACGCGAGGTGTGGGGCGATCATTGACTGCGCCCTGACTGCTACGCCAAACGCCCGCCGAAAGCGGGCGTTTTTTCTGGGATCGCGTCCACGTGTCATCGACTCGACACGCTCGGCTTCCAACCTCGCGGCTTGAACCCACCCATGGAGGATCCATGTTGTTCGCAGCCGCTCGCCATCTACCCTTGAAAGACCGTTCGATCACCCGCACGCGCCCAAACGTCCCATGGGAGGGCGCCCCGTCGTGAACCCCGTACGGATTCACCTTCCCCCGCTGGCATCGAGCGGACGCGGCCCGGCCGCCATCCACGCAACGACGACGGCCGCCGCCGCCTACTCTGAACCAGTGGCGACTCAACCGAGCCCCGCAGCGCCCGCGCCAGTCGCCGCTGCCCCCTCGGACAGTGCATGGTCGGGTGCATGGCGCGCGAGTGCCTGGGCTGCTTTCAAAGAGTTTGCGGCGCAAGCCACGGGGGCTACCGTGGGCCTGCTGGTCCGAGGCCGACTCGCTGCGGCATCGCCGCCCGTGGCGGTGGCCTGTGGGGTCGGGGCGGCGCTGGTCATGGGCTGGATGGTGTACCGCGCCTCGCGCCTGGCTGCGGCCGCAGCGGGAGATCATGGCCTTCACGAATCCACGACGCGGCTGGCGACGGTAGCCCTGCCAACTGCTGCAGTGGTCGCAGCCACCGTGATATCGGCCCGAGTTGGCGCCCTGGCGGAGACCACCGCCCTCCTCACCGGCAAACTCACGCAACGCTCCGTGCGCTATTCATTGAGCACGGGCTTGGGTCACATCGGTCCTCGGCTGGAATTCGCTCACAGGCAGGGCGTCGCGATCACCGCCCGGGAACGCGTGCGATTGGACTGGGATCGCGCGATGGTCCTGATCATTCCCACCGTCGCCTTCTGTCTCGTCCAGGAGTATTGGGCACCGACACCCGGAGCCGACGAATTGGACATCCGCTGCGCGCAACTTCTGCCCTATGTGCTGGCCGTTGGCTTGGTCGAAGCCGGGCGCGCCTTCGCAGGCACTCTGGTGCAAGCCTCAGAGGCTCGCGCACAGGGTTGGACGGTGCAGCTTATGGCGTCATGCAGCTTGAAGCGACCGGATCGTCACGTCACCTGCGCAACGATACTGCGGGATGCAGGCGATGCGGCAGCCATGCGGCAGGTGATAGGCGTGGCAGCCGACCTGGTGAGCGCTCTCAGCGGCCAACCGGCGCGCCCCTTAAGCCGGGGCCTCGTCCGCGCCCTGCGAAGCCACATCAAGGCCCTCGGGGAGTTTCGCGCCCCCTTGGTACACAGCGGCCGCATCGCGCTCGCGGACCGCGCACGCCCTGCCAGCGCGCCGGTCCTCGATGAACCTCCGGCGTTCATGGAACCCATCCCGATCACTGCTCTCGCATGACAGGCCGGGTCGTGGACTCACGCAGCCAGCACGGCAGGAGCCACCTCCCACGCCTGCGCCACGCGGCCGAGGGTATCCACACTCTCTAGGCGCACCCGAAACCCCCACAAGCGCGCCACGTGCTTGACGACCTCCTCGGCGCTCGCCTGCAGCGGCCGGTCGTTTTGACGTGTATGCCGCAGGGTGAGTGAACGGTCACCGCGCAGGTTGACGTTCCACACCTGAATCCCCGGCTCACGAAAACTCAGGTCGTACTGGCGGGCCAGCGACTCGCGCACACGTCGATACCCTGAGGCGTCGTGGATGGCCGAAACCTCCAGCTCGCTGAGCGAAGCATCGTCCACGATGGCAAACAGACGCAGCTCGCGCATCAAATGCGGCGACAGGTACTGGCCGATGAAACTCTCGTCCTTGAAATTGCGCATCGCGTGCTCCAGGGTGTCCCGCCAGGGCGAGCCTGCAATGTCCGGGAACCACTCGCGGTCTTCATCGGTGGGGTGCTCGCAGATGCGACGCAGATCCGTGAACAAGGCAAACCCCAGCGCGTATGGATTGATGCCGGCGTAGCGCGGATCATTCACCGAGGGCTGGAACACCACATTGGTGTGCGAGGCCAGGCACTCCATCATGAAACCGTCGGCCAGGCGCCCCTGCTCGTACAGGGTGTTGAGGAGCGTGTAGTGCCAGAACGTGGCCCAGCCCTCGTTCATCACCTGGGTCTGGCGCTGCGGATA
>JBIKUT010000369.1:0-2663 GCA_044347465.1 Ramlibacter sp. | reverse complement strand
TGGGGCGGCTCCATCGCCTACGGCGACCCGGCGGCCGAGTGGCCTTGCTGCCTGTGCGCGCTGGACGGCGTCGTTCACCTGCAAGGCCCGGGCGGCACCCGCCGTGTGGCTGCCACCGATTTCTTCCAAGACCTCTACACCACCGCCCGCGCGCCCGACGAGATCGTCATCGGGGCCGATGTGCCTCTGGTGAGTGCCTCCGACTGGTTCGCGTTTGACGAGCTGGCCCGCCGCCATGGCGACTACGCCGTGGCCGGCCTGGCTGTGGCCGCGCGCTTTCAGGGCACCCTGGCGCAGCGGGTCACCCTGAGCTTCCTGGGCATCGGCGCGATTCCAGTGCGCGCGCGCCGCACCGAGGCCTTGCTGGCCGGCAAGACCCTGGACGCCGCCACCATCGGGATCGCGGTGGCTTCACTCAAGGCCGAACTCGACCCCATCGCCGACCTGACCCACAGCGCCGAGACCAAGCGCCACCTGGCCACCGTCCTGGCGCGCCGTCTGCTGGAGGCTGCACACGCCAGCCGCAGCGCGATTACCGCCTGAACCCACGAGGTACTTTCATGCCAGAACTCCATACCCTTCACGTCGAAGTCAATGGCCGACCGCAGCAGCGCAGCGTGCAGCCGCGCCAGCATTTGGTCGACTTCGTGCGCAACGAACTCGGACTCAAGGGCTCGCACCTGGGCTGCGAACACGGCGTCTGCGGTGCCTGCACCGTCGAGGTTGATGGCCGCATCGTGCGCGGCTGCCTCACGCTGGCGGTTCAGACCCAGGGGTGCAAGGTCCGCACCATCGAGGGCCTGTCCGAGGACGGCGATGTGCGCGATCTGCAGGACGCCTTTGTCCGTCACAACGCCTTGCAGTGTGGCTTTTGCACCCCCGGCATGGTGATGGCGGCCAAGGAATTGCTGCAAGCCCGCCCCGACGCCTCGCGCGCCGAGGTGCGTGAGTGGATGAGTGGCAACTACTGCCGCTGCACCGGCTACCACGCCATCGTCGACGCCATCTGCGACACGCTGGCTGAACGCGCTGCCAGAGCGGGCGGTGCTGCGAAGGTGTCCGCATGAACACCGGCACGCTCCACCCCACGCGCTCGGCGGCCATCGAGGCGGGCACCGAGGTCGAAGAACGGCCCGTGGCCGATCCGACCGACAAGCCCCTGCACGCGATCACCGAAGACCCGCGCTACATCGGCAAGAGCGTCGAGCGCCCGAGCGCGCGCAAGCTGGTGCAAGGTCAGGGCACTTACATCGACGACATCGAGCTGCCCCGGATGGCCCACGTGGTGTACTGGCGCAGCCCGGTGGCACATGCGCGCATTCGCCGCATCGACGTCGCCGCCGCGCGCGCCATGCCCGGCGTGGTGATGGTGGCTGACGGACAGGACCTGGCCAAGATCTGCAAGCCTTGGGTGGCCGTGCTGGGCCACCTGGCCGGCATGAAATCGGCGCCGCAATACCCGCTGGCCGTGGACCGCGCCTGCTGGCAAGGCGAGCCGGTGGTGGCCATCGTGGCCGAGACGCGCGAGCAGGCCGAAGACGCGCTGCAGCTGGTGCAAGTGGACCTCGAGGAACTCGAGCCCGTGGTCGACATGGAAACCGCGCTGGATGCCGCCACGCCGCTGATTCATCCGGAACTCGGTGACAACCTGTGCTTTTCTCGCAGCCTCGATGTGGGTTCGGTCGACGAGGTCTTTGCCCGCGCCGACGCAGTGGTCGAGACCACCTTCGATTTCGGTCGACACACTGGCGTGACCCTGGAGCCGCGCTGCCAGATTGCCGACTGGAACCCCGGCGAGCAAAAGCTCACCGTCTACCACTCCTTCCAGGCCCCGCACATGATGCAGGACCTGTACGCGCGCCAGTTCGACCTGCCTGAGTATGCGGTGCGCGTGGTGTGCAAGGAAGTGGGCGGCTCCTTCGGTATCAAGGTGCACGCCTACCCCGACGACTTCGCCACCGTGGCCCTGTCGATGCTGTGCAAGCGCCCGGTCAAGTTCGTGGCCGATCGCATCGAGAGCTTCACCAGCGACATCCATGCGCGTCATCACCGCGTCAAGGCCCGTATCGCCGCCAGCAAGAGCGGCGAGATTCTGGCGTTTGACATGGACGACCTCACCGGCATTGGCCCGTACTCGATGTTCCCGCGTACCAGCGCGATCGAGGGCAACCAGGTGGTCAATTTGGTGGGCGGCCCCTACAAGCACCAGCATTACCGTGCGCGCCTGCAGGTCGTCTTCCAGAACAAGACGCCCACCTGCCAGTACCGCGGCGTGGGGCACCCCATCGCCTGCGCGGTGACCGAGGGCCTGGTCGATCAGGCGGCTCGCGCCATCGGCATGGACCCGCTGGAGTTTCGCAAGAAGAACGTGATCCCCGACGATGCCTACCCGGCCACCGGCGCCAGCGGCATCAAGCTGGAGGTGCTCTCGCACGAAGCCTGCTTGCGCAAGATCGAGCAGTTGATGGACTACCCCAAGCTCAAGGCCGAAATCGCGCAGCTGCGTGAGCAAGGCATCTACCGCGGCATCGGCTTTGCGGCACTGATCGAGTTGACCAACCCCAGCGCCGCGTTCTATGGCGTGGGCGGTGCGCGCATCGCCTCGCAGGACGGCTGCACCATGCGCCTGGACCCCTCGGGTGCGATCAGCGTGAGCGTGAGCG
>JBIKUT010000368.1:0-2664 GCA_044347465.1 Ramlibacter sp. | reverse complement strand
AGCAGGCTGCCCAGATTGGCCAGGCAGGTGGCGGTTTGAGCATGTCGATGCCCCAGCTGCGCCTGCAAGGACCCCAGCGCCAAGAGGTACAGATCGCGCGCCTCTTGCAACTGGCCCATGGACTTGAGCAGCATCGCGAGGTTGTTGCGCGTTGTGCCGGTCATCGTGTGATCCGGCCCCAGCAGCTTCTCGCGCATGGCCAGGGCTTTGCGGAAAGCCCGCTCGGCTTCTTCCTTCTGACCGAGTTCCAGAAAGAGCAAACCCACATTGTTCAAGGAGATGCTGGTGTCACGGTGTTCAAACCCACGCCGGCGCCGCACGATCGACAGGGCGCGCGTCTGCAGCTGGATACCTTCCTTGAAGCGCCGCTGCAAACGCAGAATCACCGACAAGGTATTGAGCGCGCTCCAGGTGGCCATTGCGGTCTCGCCCTTGGCCTGCTCCTGGATCGCCAGGCAGCGTCGGGCTTGTTCCTCGGCCTCGACGAAACGTCCCTGTGCGCGGTGCAACTCGGCCAGATTCAACCGCAAGGTACCCACCTCGGTCGACGCCTCGCCATGCACGCGCATGGCCGCCTCCAGCGCCTGCCCGTACAGCGACTCGGCCTGATCCAGGTCGCCGCGTGTCTTGCAGACGATGGCCATGCGACTGATTCGGTCGATCGTCTTGGGGTGGTCCATCCCGAGCTGCTCGCGGCTGAGGGCCAGCGCCTGTTGCCCGAGTTCGATCGCGAAGGGTCCGCTGTAACCGGCAAAGGCCAGGAAGATCTGCAAGCGGACTGCGGCATCGAGCACGTCGGCCGGCTCGCCCGTCTGCCACTGCGGCCAGACCGCTTGATAGGCATCAGCCAGCGCTACCCCGCCCGCGCGGGTGATGGCCAACCAATATCCGAGCAGTTCCTGGGATCCGCGATGACGGTGAATCGCGCGAAACATCTCACGGTCGGTCAGGCACGCTTGCAGCGCGGGCCAGTCCTGGGCCTCGCGCAGTTGATAGGGTTGCTCGAAGGCGCGGCGGGCCTGTGGCGGCTCCTGGGCAAACCACTGCGCCAACGCGCGGTGCGTCCCGGTCGGCTCCCCCACCGCCGAAAGGTAACGCCGGACCACCGCCTGGCGCACGTAGTCGTGGGCGAAGCCGATGCGCCCCATACCCTCGATCAGCAAATCGTCCAGGGCATGACGCAGCGGGGCCCAGGTGGCCTGCACCAGCGGGGCCAGGCCCTCGCGTTGACCGCTTAGAAGTTCCTCCTCGCGCAGGCCCGCGCGGCTGGCCCACAGCGCGCGCATCACCGCGCTGACGGCCACCGCCCCGAAATCTTCCTCGGCCCGCGCCAGCACCTGCTCGAACAGCGCTTCGACACTGGCGCTGGCCAGGTAATGGTCCAGGCGCTGCGCCAGCACCTCGTAGACACCAAACAGGCGCAGTTCCTCGGCCAGCGTGCGCAGGAACAAGGGGTTGCCCGCCAGCGGGTGCGCCAGCACGCGGTCGATCAGGTCGTCGGCCAGCGTCTTGTTGAACGTGGCCAGGTAATTGACCAAGAGCTCGCGCCGCTGCGCGCCCTCCAGCGGCCGCACCTGCACGGCGTGCCAAGGGCCTTTGCGATCGAGCGCCGTTCGCACTTTGCCGGGCAGGCAGGACACCATCAGGTGCACCTGCGGCGGCACGAAGGCCGGGAACCAGCGCAGATCGCGCCCGCTGCGCAAGCCATTGAGGCCGTCAATCAGGAACACCCATCGCGCACCCCGCGCCTGCGCCCACGTACTGGCTTGGGCCAGCCAGCTGCCCACGCTGTCGAACAGCGCCTCGGCCGCCTGCGGGATCTCCTCGGTCGATCCCGTGGTGTCACGTATGAACTCGAGCAACCGGCGCACCAGGGCTTCAGGGTCGGCTGAATCGCTGCTGGCCGCGAGGTAATGCGTCAACACGAGATCGGCTGGGTGGGCCTGGGCATGACGGTGCGCCCAATTCGCCAACAAGGCACTCTTGCCGCCCCCGGACGCGCCTTCGATCAGGATCCGCGACTCGCCCTGGGCCAGCGCCTGGTCCATCGCGTTCAGGAGATCCTGGGTCCCCAGATAGAGGCGCCGCCGCGGCGCGGCGTAGGCCTCATGCTGGCGCATCGCGCGTTCGGCGGCCGTGGGCACGTCGCCGGCGGGAAACTGGACATCGAGCAGTTGCCACAGATCGCGCTCGATGCGCGCCGCCAGCGTCTCGGGTCGGTCATACCGAACCACCGGAAATCCACTGCGCTGGATCCGGCGTTTGAGCTGCACCTGACGCCCGCGGTCGTCGCGACTGGCTGGCAGGTAATCGCCCGCCTTGGTGCGTGCGTAGGCCCGAGATCGGAAATAGAAGAAGGCGCGGCCGGCCAACGCCGGATTGTTCAAGACGCCGTGCAGGATTTCCAGCTCGGTCACGCTGGTGCCACCGGCATGCTGCGCCAGCCAGGGTTGACGCGCCAGCAACTGCGGTGCGAGCGTACCGGGCGGCGGCACCCACCCATAACGCTCGCCCAACATCCCGATGAAGTAAGGCCGAGAGCGGTCGATCTCGGTCAGGCAGATCGGCAGCACCTCACCGCGCTCGGCTTGTTCGGCGGTGATGCCCCAGCGCAGGTCGACATCGACCAATTCAACAAACCGTTCCTTCAGGCGCGCGCGCAGC
>JBIKUT010000367.1:0-2666 GCA_044347465.1 Ramlibacter sp. | reverse complement strand
TGATGTCGCAAGGCACACCGGCGCAGGTGCAAGCGGATGCCGACTCGCTCACTGGCCAGTACCTCTCGGGCGCGCGGTGCATTGCGGTCCCGAAAAAGCGCGCTTCCTGGCTGCCCGTCGAAGGTGGCAAGCCCGGCGAGACCCAGCGCCTGCGCATCACCGGCGCGCGTGGCAACAACCTGCAAGGGGTCGATGTCGACATCCCCGTGGGTCTGCTCACGTGCGTGACCGGCGTCTCCGGCTCGGGCAAGTCCACGCTGGTCAACGACACGCTTTATGCGGCAGTGGCGCGTGAGCTCTATCGCGCGCACGACGAGCCCGCGACGCATGACGCCATCGAAGGCATTGAGCACTTCGACAAGGTGATCAACGTCGACCAGTCCCCCATCGGCCGCACGCCGCGCAGCAACCCTGCCACCTACACCGGCTTGTTCACGCCGATTCGCGAGCTGATGGCGGATACCAATATCGCCAAGGAGCGCGGCTACGGCCCCGGGCGTTTCTCCTTCAACGTGGCGGGCGGACGCTGCGAGGCCTGCCAGGGCGACGGCGTGGTGAAAGTGGAGATGCACTTTCTGCCCGATGTTTATGTGGCCTGCGATGTGTGCCGCGGCCAGCGATACAACCGCGAGACCCTGGAAGTCACCTGGAAAGGCAAGAACATCGCCCAGATCCTGGCGATGACGGTGGAAGACGCCCACGAATTCCTCAAGCCTGTGCCCGCCATCGCGCGCAAGCTGCAGACGCTATTGGATGTGGGGCTGTCCTACATCCAGCTTGGGCAAGCCGCCACTACGCTCTCGGGCGGCGAGGCGCAGCGCGTGAAGCTGGCGCTTGAATTGTCCAAGCGCGATACCGGCCGCACCCTCTACATCCTGGACGAGCCGACCACCGGCCTGCACTTTGCAGACATTGCGCTGCTGCTCAAGGTGCTGCACCAGCTGCGCGATGCGGGCAACACCATCGTGGTGATCGAACACAACCTCGATGTGATCAAGACCGCCGACTGGTTGATTGATATGGGGCCTGAGGGCGGCTCGGGTGGGGGCACCGTGGTAGGCATCGGAACACCCGAAGACCTCGCGGGCAATCCGCAAAGCCACACAGGGCGGTACCTGCAGCGGTACCTCTGAGCCCGCCTCAGCCCCGCGCCGCCTGCAGCAGATCGCGCGTCTTCATCGCCTCGCGCCGTGCCGCTTCAGCGAAATCCTCGCCCGACGACGCGTAAAGAATCGCCCGCGAGGAATTGACCGCGATCGGCGCGTCCGGGCGCCAGCCAGCCTTGACGGTGGCCACTGCATCGCCCCCCTGCGCACCCACGCCGGGAATCAGCAGCGGCACATGGGGCGCCACCTGCCGCACGCGCTCGATCTCGGCCGGATAGGTCGCGCCCACCACCAACCCGAGCTGGCCATTGAGATTCCAGGGGCCCTGCGCCAGGCGCGCCACATGCTCGTACAGCAGCGGCTCGCCGGGCACGGTGGACAGGCGCTGGCTTTGCAGGTCATCGCCGCCCGGGTTGGACGTGCGGCAAAGCAGGAACGCTCCCTTGCCCTCGTACTTCAAATAGGGCTGCACCGAATCAAACCCCATGAAGGGCGACAGCGTCACCGCATCCGCCCCATAGCGCTCAAAGGCTTCGCGCGCATATTGCTCCGCGGTCGAACCAATGTCGCCGCGCTTGGCATCCAGGATCACCGGCACATGCGGGATGTTGCGACGCAGGTGCTCCATCAATTGTTCAAGCTGGTCTTCGGCGCGGTGGGCGGCGAAGTAAGCGATCTGCGGCTTGAAGGCGATCGCCAGATCGGCGGTGGCATCGGCGATGCGCGCGCAAAAGTCATAGATGCGGCTGGCATCCCCCTTGAGCGTGGCCGGAAAGCGCGAAGGCTCCGGGTCTAGGCCCACGCACAACATGGAGTCGTTGCGCCGCTGTGCGTCTTGCAGCATCTCGAGAAACGTCATCGCGAGATTGTAAGGACGGCGCCCGGGGCGGGCAGGCACGCTGGCGCACGCGTGGGAGCAGCGACAATTCCACTCATGCTGACCTACCTCACCGTCCCCGTCACCCCCTTTGCCCAGAACTGCTCCCTGGTCTGGGACGACCAGACGAAGCAGGCCGCCGTCATCGACCCGGGCGGCGACCTCGACCGCCTGCTGCACGAAGTGCAAAACCGCGGCCTGAAGCTCGAGCAGATCTGGCTCACGCACGCCCACATCGACCACGCCGGCGGCACTGGCGAGCTCTCGCGGCGCCTGGGTCTTCCCATCATCGGCCCGCACCCGGGCGACCAGTTCTGGATCGACGGCCTGCCCCAGCAAAGCGTGATGTTCGGCTTCGCGCCGGCCGAACTCTTTACACCCACGCGCTGGCTGCACGATGGCGACACCGTCACCCTGGGCGGGCACACCTTGAACGTGCGTCACTGCCCCGGCCACACGCCAGGCCATGTGGTGTTTCACTCACCGGAAATCCAACGCGCCTTCGTGGGCGATGTGCTGTTTGCGGGCAGCATCGGCCGCACCGACTTTCCGCAGGGCGATCACGACACGCTGATCGCCAGCATCACGCAGCGCCTGTGGCCCATGGGCGATGACACGGTGTTCATTCCGGGGCATGGCCCGGAGAGCACCTTCGGGCGCGAGCGCCGCACCAACCCCTACGT
>JBIKUT010000366.1:0-2671 GCA_044347465.1 Ramlibacter sp. | reverse complement strand
AGATCGCGGAGGGCAACACCGATCCTTTCTACCAAGGCAAGCTGCAGACGGCGCGCTTTTACTTCGCCAAGCTGTTCCCCGAGACGGCCACCCTCATGCGTACCGCGCGCGGCGGCGCCCGCGTGCTGATGGACACCGAGGAGGCTCTGGCATGAGCGCGGTGAAAAAAGTCGCCGTTCTCGGCGCCGGCGTTATGGGCGCGCAGATCGCTGCGCACCTGGTCAATGTGCGTGTGCCGGTGGTGCTGTTCGACCTGCCGGCCAAGGGCGCCGATGGCGTGGTGGCGTCGACCGAGGCTGCCCGCAATGGCATCGTCACCCAGGCCATCGAGGGCCTGAAAAAACTCAAGCCTGCCCCACTGGGGCTGGCCGATGAAGCGGCCCTGATCCAATCCGCCAATTACCAAGATCACCTGGCGCTGCTGCAGGAGTGCGACCTGGTGATCGAGGCGATCGCCGAGCGCATGGACTGGAAGCTGGACCTGTATCGCACGATCGCGCCGCATGTGGCGCCGCACGCCATCGTGGCGTCCAACACCTCGGGCCTGTCGATCACGAAGCTGTCTGAGGCGCTGCCCCAGGCGATCCGTCCGCGCTTTTGCGGGATTCACTTTTTCAACCCGCCGCGGTACATGACCCTGGTGGAATTGATTGCGACGCCGGCCACCCAGTCCGCCATCCTCGACCAGCTTGAGACCTTCGTCACTTCCACCCTGGGCAAGGGCGCGGTGCGTGCCAAGGACTCGCCCAACTTCATCGCCAACCGCGTGGGCATCGCCGGGATGCTGGGCACCATGAAGGAGGCCCAGACCTACGGACTGAGCTATGACGTGGTCGACGATCTCACAGGCAAGAAGCTGGGGCGCGCGTCCAGCGGCACCTTTCGCACCGCCGATGTGGTGGGCCTGGACACGCTGGCCCATGTGATCAAGACCTTGCAGGACAACTTCAGCGAGGCCACCGACCCGTTCTATCCGAGCTATGCAACGCCGAAGGTGCTGCAGTCGCTGCTGCAAAAAGGCGCTCTGGGGCAAAAGGCCAAGGCGGGCTTCTACAAGAAGGTGGGACGCGATGTCCTGCGCTTCGATGAGGCCAGCCAGGACTATGTGCCCGGTGGCGAGAAGGCCGACGAGGTCTATGGCCGCATGCTCAAAAAGTCGGCCGCCGAACGCCTGAAGCTGCTGCGGCAGTCGCAAGGTGCGCAGGGCCAGTTCCTGTGGGCCATTCTTCGCAACAGCTTTCACTATGCCGCGGTGCACCTGGCCGCGATCGCCGACACCGCGCGCGATGTCGACTTCGCGATGCGCTGGGGCTTCGGCATGAAGCAGGGCCCCTTCGAGCTGTGGCAGGAGGCGGGCTGGCTGCAGGTGGCGCAATGGGTGCAGGAGGACATCGACGCCGGCAAGGCGCTGTCTCGTGAGCCCCTGCCGGAGTGGGTGTTCAAGGGGCCGGTGGCTGATGCGAGCGGGGTGCACACGCCCGATGGCTCCTGGAATCCCACGACGCGCCGTTTCGAGCCGCGTCGACTGCTGCCCGTGTACGCGCGCCAGCACTTTCCCGAAAGCGCTCTGGGCGGCAAGGCCCCGCGCTTCGAGACGGCGGGCACCACCTTGCATGAAGATGCCGGCATTCGCCTGTGGACGCTCGATGGACAGGTGCTGATCGCCAGCCTCAAGACCAAGATGCACGCGATCAGCCCCGAGGTGGCCGAGGGCCTGCAGCGCGCAGTCGATCTGGCCGAGCGCGATTACCAGGGCTTGGTGATCTGGTCGGGGGATGAACCATTCTCGGTGGGGGCTGACCTGCAGGCCATGCTGCCGGCCTTCATGGCTGTCGGTGTGCGCGCCATCGAGGACGCTGAGCATTTTCTGCAGCAGACGATGCTGCGCATTCGCTATGCCGCGGTGCCCGTGGTGTCGGCGATCCGGGGCCTGGCCCTGGGCGGTGGTTGCGAGTTGGCCGTGCACTCGGCCCGGCGCGTCGCCGCGATGGAAAGCTACATCGGTCTGGTGGAAGTGGGCGTGGGCCTAGTGCCCGGCGCAGGCGGCTTGGCCTACATCGCGCGGCGCGCCGCCGAGAACCAGGCGCTGTCCGCCCACAAAGATCTGCTGCCTTTCCTCACCGAAGGCTTCACCGCGGCGGCCATGGCCAAGGTGGGCACCAGCGCGCTGGAGTCGCGCAAGCTGGGTTACCTGCTGGAGAGCGATGTGATCGTGGCCCACAAGGACGAACTTCTGCATGTGGCTTTGCAGCAGGTCAAGTCCATGGCCGACGCCGGCTGGCGCGCGCCCCTGCGCCGTCTGTTCCCGGTGGCCGGGCGTGCGGGCAAGGCCACCATCCAGGGACAGCTGGTGAACATGCGCGATGGCGGCTTCATCAGCGGGCACGATTTCCACATCGCCAGCCTGATCGCCCATGTGGTGACGGGCGGCGATGTCGATCCAGGCACCCTGGTCTCCGAGGAATACCTGATGACGCTGGAGCGCCAGGCTTTTTGCAGCCTCATCACCCATCCGAAAACGCAGGAACGCATCATGGGCATGCTATCCACCGGCAAGCCGCTGCGCAATTGAAGGACACGACGACATGAGCAAGCAAATCCAGGATGCCTACATCGTCGCGGCCACGCGCACGCCGATTGGCCGCTCGCATCGCGGCTACTTTCGCCAGAC
>JBIKUT010000363.1:0-2688 GCA_044347465.1 Ramlibacter sp. | reverse complement strand
CGCGCCGCAGGCGCGGGGGCAGACGGGGCTGTTGCGGTACGACTACCAATCCGCCGCCTGGGGCCTGGGCCTCACGCACCGCGCCGACAGCGCTGGCTACATCACGCTCGGCGAATCCGCGGTGCAGAGCAATCGCCTGCACGAGACGCAGCTGCAAGTGAGTCGGCGCGTGAGCGAAGGGCGCTCGGTCTGGCTCAGTCATAGCCGCCTCGCGACCCGCCCCGCAACGCAAACAGACCTTGCGCAAAGCGGGCTGTTCGCGGCGCTCACCCCCGCGCGCAGCACCTCGGTGGGCTTTGCGGCCTTTCTGCGACCGTGGGGCGGCAGTCTGCGGATCGCGGCCACCCGCGTCGAGGATGAAAGGGGTCCGCGACGCACGCTGCTCACCGCGAGTCTGGTCTTCGTGCTCGATGGCGGCAGCCTGCTCGCCACGCAGCTTCGGCGCGACGCCGACGGTCGCACCGCCTCCGTGCAATGGACTCGCCCACCGCCGATACGCGAGGGCTGGGGCTTTGACATCGGTGCGACGCAAGCCAGCGGCGGGACCGACACGACCCAGTGGCGCACCGCGGTTCAACGCGAGTCCCCCTGGGTGCGTCTGCGCGCAGACCTCAGCGGCGACACACGCAGCGACCCGTACGCGCTACGTGTATCCGCCGCCGGCGCGTTCACCTTCATCGCAGGCCAGACCTACCTCAGTCGCCCGGTCGAAGACAGCTACGCGCTGGTCCAGGTCGGCGAGCTCGCCGATGTCCCGGTCACGGTCAACGGCCTGCCCGCGGGCATGACCAACCATCGCGGCCAGCTCTTTGTCCCTCGCATCAGCGCGCATTACGACACGGTGGTGGCCATCGATGCGCAAGCGCTCCCCCTCGACCATGCGGTCGCCGACGTCCAACGGCGGGTGGTCCTGCCCGAGCGCAGTGGCACCGTGATCCGCTTTGAGGCCCGCCGCCTGCGGGCGCTGGCGGCGCAATTGGTTCGGGGGGAGCAGCCTCTTGCGAGGGCGCGGGTCTGGATCGGCAGTACAGCGCAGGTCATCGAGACCCTCACCGGCCCGCAGGGCGAGCTGTACCTGGAAAATCTTGCGCCGGGCGCCCACCACGGCGAGGTCGAGAGCGAGACCGGCCGCTGCCGCTTCGACCTGCGGATGCCCCACCACGACGAGGTGCTGGTCGAACTCGGAACGCTGGCCTGCCTGCCAACCCCCGACGATCAGAAGCGCTCGGAGGGCCCCAAATAACGCCACTGCCCCAGAGGCAGTTGCCCCAGCAGCACACGCCCGATGCGCACGCGCTTGAGGCCCACCACCTTCAGGCCCACCAGTTCGCACATGCGCCGGATCTGTCGCTTCTTGCCCTCGGTCAGCACGAAGCGCAGCTGCTCGGGGTTTTGCCAATCGACGCGGGCCGGCTTGAGGGCCTGACCGTCCAGGCTCAGGCCATGGCGCAGACGCGCCAGTGCGGCGGGCGGGAACACGCGCTGGACATCGCCCGTCACCTCACCGAAGGTCACCCGCACCAGGTATTCCTTCTCGACGTTCGAGTCCTCGCCGATCAATTGGCGCGCGATGCGACCGTCCTGCGTGAGGATCAACAAGCCGGTGGAATCAATGTCCAGACGCCCGGCAGGCGCCAGCCCGCGCAGTTGCGAGGGCGCAAAACGCAGGCGCGAGGGATCACCGCGCCAATGCGTACGGCCTTGCACCAAGACGACGGCCGGTTCATGGCCGTCTTCGGCCTGACCACTGACATAGCCGATCGGCTTGTTCAATAACACCGTGACTTGCTGCGCCTGCTGCCCGCGTGCCGCCGGATCGATGTCGATGCGCGCCTGGGGGCCGACCTGCAGCCCCATCGGGGCCACTTGGCCGTCAACCCGCACCCAGCCACGCCCGATCCAGTCGTCCGCCTCGCGGCGCGAGCACAGGCCCAGTTCGGCCATGCGCTTGTTCAGGCGAACGGTGGAAGGAGCGGCTGGGTCGTTCATGGGATGGCGGGATTATCGTTTTCCCTCGCTCGAGGCATCCTGCAAGCCTAAATCCCCCCCGATCCCTAGCATCAGCCTCCCGTTCACTCAATGGAGAGCATCAATGGACCGAGCCACCCGCAGCCCCCACCGGGCCGACACGGCGTATCCGCCGTCCCTGGCAAGCCACGAGGCCTCCAACGGTCGCCCACAGGCACCGGACAGCCCCCCCCCGCAAGAGCGCCACAAAACAGACCTCGTGAAGGTCGGTAAAAACGCGGTGGCCAGCGCCATCGCACTGGGCGGTTGCTTCGGCACCATGAGCGCCCTGAACAACGCCGTACGGGCCACGCCCGGCATGCCCATTCCCGTGCGGATCGTCACCGGGCTGCTCCCCTCGGCCAGCGTCTTTCCCACGCCCTGGGTGGAAGATGGGGTGCGCCAGACAATGGGCACCACCGCCACACTGCCGGTGCGGCCCTCGCTCGCACACGACGCGGTGGCCAGCGCCAGCCTCTTCCTGGTCAACGTTGTCTGTGCACGCAGCGCCTCGATCCCGAAATGGCGACCCGCCACACCCGCTGGCATGGCCGCTGGCGTGCTGCAGTGCACGGCGGCCTCGCTCATCGCCGGTGGCGCATCTGAGCTCACGGCGCAGCGGATGAACGCAGGCGAGCCCCCCCGCAGGCAGGTCGCTGAAGCCCCCCCGCAGATGGACAT
>JBIKUT010000364.1:0-2688 GCA_044347465.1 Ramlibacter sp. | reverse complement strand
GCGCACGCGCGGGCTCGACGCGGGCCCCACCGAGCCAGCAGGCCATCACCGGCTTGGTCGATTCGCGCAGCAGCGGCAGGGTGGCCTCAGCGATCTCGGGTGCGGGCACGAGCGCGGTGGGCGCGTGCATGAACAGCACCCCGTCGGCCTCGGGCGCTTGCATCAGAGCGCGCAAGGCGGCAACGTAACGTTCCACCGGTGCGTCGCCGATGATGTCCACCGGGTTGCCGTGCGACCAGGTGGCGGGCAAGCTGGCATCGAGCGCGGCCAGCGTGGCCTCGGACAGGTGCGCCGGCGTGCCGCCCCCGCGCACCAGGGCGTCAACGGCCAGCACGCCCGCGCCACCGCCATTGGTGACGATGGCCAAGCGCTCGCCGTACAGCGGGCGCCGGTGCGCCAAGGTCTGAGCCGCATCGAATAAATCCTCCAGCGTGTCCACGCGCAGCATGCCGGCGCGGTGGACCGCGGCGTCAAACACCGCGTCGGAGCCGGCCAGCGCGCCGGTATGCGAAGCGGCGGCCCGAGCGCCCTCGGGCACGCGCCCGGACTTGACCACCAGCACCGGCTTGTTGCGTGCGGCGGCGCGGGCCGCCGACATGAATTTGCGGGCGTGGCGGATGGACTCGACGTACATCAGGATGGACTGGGTGTGCGGGTCGGTGGCCAGGTAATCGAGCATGTCGCCGAAGTCGACATCGGCGCTGTCGCCCAGCGACACGAAATGCGAAAAGCCGATGCCGCGCGGCGAGGCCCAATCGAGCATGGCGGTGGCCAGCGCGCCCGACTGACTGACAAAAGCGATCGATCCCGCCTGCGCCTGCGAGGGCGCGAAGCTGGCGTTCAGGCCCAGACCCGGCACCAGCAGGCCGATGCAATTGGGGCCCAGCACCCGCAGCAGGTGGGGCCGCGCGGCATCGAGCATCTGCTGCTCCAGGGTGGGGCCGCCTTCGACCGGTGCCTGCTTCATGCCAGCGCCCAGCACCACGGCGGCCCGTGTGCCGCGCGCGCCGAGTTCGGCGATCAGGCCGGGAACCGTGTCGGCGTGGGTGCAGATGACGGCCAGGTCTGGCACCCCGGGCAGGGACGCCACATCGCGCCAGGCCGGGTGGCCGTCGAGGGTGTCGTGGCGGGGGTTGACAGGCCACACCGGACCGGTGAAACCGCCTTCAAGCAAGTTGCGAAACACCACGGAACCAACGCTACGGGGGCGCTCGGAGGCGCCGATGACGGCGACGGCGCGAGGCTGAAACAGGGCCTCCAGGTTGCGGATGCTCAAGGGGACCTCCGGCAAATCGGCCCACTTTAGCCAGGCGGTGTTCGCCCCGGCTTGCGTCGGATCAAGTCCGCACTGAGAAAAAACCGTCCCACACGAGCTTCAGGCCGGTCAGGAGCATGCCGGTGTAGACGACCCGGTAGAACAACACCGGGTCAATGCGATGGGCGATCCGTACGCCCACCCACACCCCCAGGGGCGCAATCGGCATCAGCGCCAAGGAAGTGATCATGTTGCGCATATCGAGCAGACCCAACCAGGCATAGGGGCCCCACTTGCTCAGATTCACCGCGAAGAAGAACACGGCCATCGTGGCGGTGAAGATCAGCGGGGGCAACTTCTGGGGAATCATGTAGGCGTTGATCGGCGGGCCGCCGGCATGGGCCACGAAGCTGGTGAAGCCCGACGCGGTGGTGAGGATGCCGCCGACCCAGCGCGGCGGCGGCGGGCTGTCAGACCGGGGCGGGAAGACCAGGCGCTGCGCGAGGAACAGGAGCGTGAGCACGCCCACGATGCCAGCCAAGGTGCGCGGATCCAGCGCCTTGAACAGGAGAAAGCCGATCACCGACCCGAGCAGGCCAAAGGGCAGCAGAAAACGCAGCAGCGACCAGTCGAAGCGGCCGCGAAAAGCCCGCAGCCCCAGCAGGTCCATGACCAGCAGCAGGGGCATGAGAATGGCCGCGGCCTGCGGCACGGAAACGGCCAGCGCCATCAAGGGCACCGCCAGCGAGCCAAAACCAGCGCCGAAGCCGCTCTTGCTGATACCCACCAGCAAGACCGCGGGAACCGCGACGGCATAAAAGAAGGGATCCTCGATCACACCCGGATTAGACACTGCTGAGTGCTAACCTCGCATGCCATGTTCAATCCCTCCCAGGAAGATGTGCGCCGTTTCTTCTGCGGCGTCCACGCCAAAGCCCGCGCCGGGCAGCCGCTAGACGCCCTGGAAACGCTGGCGAGTCAGTGGCTGGCCGAACATCCTGAGTACGACGCAGATTTGGCGGACGCCGAGGCGGCGGTGGCGCGTGTGTACGACGCGGCGGACGGTCGCACGAATCCCTTTTTGCATCTGTCCATGCACCTGTCGATCAGCGAGCAGTGCTCGATCGATCAGCCCCGAGGGATCCGCCAGGCCGTTGAGTTGCTCGCGGCGCGACGCGACTCTGTCCACGATGCGCACCATGAGGCGATGGAATGCCTGGGGCAGATGCTCTGGGAAAGCCAACAGTCGGGGCGGCCGCCGGATGGACAGGCCTACGTCGACTGCGTGCAGAGGCGGGCGACTCGGGACTGAGTTGGTTCTTTTTGCGTTTGCGTCTGTAGCGGGTTGGCGTTGGCCTGCACCGCACGGGGCGCGCGGGGCGGGCCCGGGGGCTTCAAGTACGGGGGCCCTTCGGGCTTCCTTGCGGTGCTCG
>JBIKUT010000362.1:0-2710 GCA_044347465.1 Ramlibacter sp. | reverse complement strand
CCCGTGCCGTGGGTGTTGGCGCTGGGAATGCGCGGACCGCGCAGCCACAGGGGGTGTGCATCCCGCGCCAGCAGCAGGTCGCTCACGGTGTCGCCGGCCAGATGCCCGCCTTTGAGCAGCACCGCCCGTGCACCGCGTTCCAGCAGCTCGCGGGCTGCGGCGTGCATATCGTCCTCGGTGGCCAGGGGCCGTCCGACCAGCAACGCCGCCTCGTCCAGGTTGGGGGTGACCAGTGCCGCGCGCGGAAACATCTGCGTCACCAGCACCTCAATCGCTTCGCGGTCAATCAGCGTGGCGCCGCTGGTGGCCACCATCACCGGGTCCAGCACCACGCGCTCCAGGCGGTGGCGGTCGATGGCCGCGGCGACTGCTTGCACGGTGGCCGCTGAATGCAGCATGCCAATCTTGACAGCGTCGACGCCGATGTCCTCGACGACGGCGTCGATCTGCGCATGCAGCATGTCCAGGGGCACGGCGTGGATGGCGCGCACCCCTTGCGTGTTCTGGGCGGTCAGCGCGGTGAGGGCAGTCATGCCAAAGCAGCCGAGCGCGGCGAAGGTCTTGAGGTCGGCCTGGATGCCAGCGCCGCCGCCGCTGTCCGATCCGGCGATGGACAGTACGCGCGCATAGCGCAGCGTCCGCGCCATCAGCGCGGCGCCCGTGGGGGCCACAGAGGGGGACGATGTCACAGCAACTCCTTCGCAAGCCATATCTGCTCTGCTCCGAAGGAGGGACCCGCGAGGCGGCCGCGTGCGCGGTCGGGCGGAGGGCTCTTCTTACGCCGGCATGAACCGGATCAAGTTCGCGGGTCTGCATCTCAGCACGCTAGGCGTGCACCCCGGAGCGAGGACGATTGTCGCACGCGCTGCCAGGCTGCGGGCCCTGGGCCTAGAATCGACCCTGCTCCGGGGTGCGGACGGCGTCAAGCCGGTCGCTGAGATGGCCAGACCAAACCCGTGAACTTGAACCGGTTCGCACCGGCGGAAGGAGAGCCGACACCCCGTCCCATCCTTCCCCGGCGCTGCCAACGTGACATGCAAGGGCAACGCACCAGGACGAATCCGCAGGATGGACAGCACTTCTCTCTCGAACAAACCCACGCCCGCACGCGGTGGCGCACGCCTGCGCATCGCCATCGCCGGGGCGGGCTTGCTCGGGCGCTTGCTGGCCTTGCAGTTGGCCCGGGCCGGTCATGACGTGCAGGTCTTCGACCCGGCGGCCGATGCGGGTGCACGCGGAGCCGCAGGCTGGACGGCAGCGGGCATGTTGTCGCCGGTGGCCGAACTGGAATCAGCCGACGACCAGGTGTTCGCCATGGGCCTGCGCTCGCTCGCCTTGTGGCCGCAGGTCTTGGCGGGCCTGCCCCAGCCGGTGGACTTGAACCAACGCGGCTCGTTGCTGCTGGCGCATCGCGGCGACGAGGGCGCTGCCAGCCGCGTGGTCGATTTGGTGAGAGCCAAGGCGCCCGCAGAACACGCGCCGCAGACGCTCGCGGCGGCGGATCTGGCCGACCTTGAACCCGACCTGCGCGGCGCGCCCCATGCGTGGCTGTTGCCAAACGAAGGTCAGATCGACACGGTGCAAGCCATGGCGGCCTTGGGCGCCGGCGCGCAGGCGGCGGGTGCGCGGTTTCATTGGGGTCAGGCGGTTGACTCGGTGGCCGCGCGCAGCGTGCAAGTTGCCGGTCGGCGCATTGATGTCGACTGGGTGTTCGATGTGCGCGGTACCGGTGCGCGCCCGCAGCTGCCGGTGCGCGGTGTGCGCGGCGAGATCCTTCATCTGCATGCGCCGGGCGTGCGTCTGTCCCGCCCGATCCGCTTGTTGCATCCCCGGCATCGTGTGTACATCGTGCCGCGCGCGGGTGATCGTGTGCTGGTGGGCGCCAGCGAGATTGAGAGCGAGGACCGCTCGCCAATCTCGCTGCGTAGCACCGTCGAACTCTTGGCCGCAGCGCACAGCGTCTTGCCGGGTCTGGCTGAGGCGCGCGTGGTGCACACCGAAACCAATCTGCGCCCGGCCTTGCCGGACAACCTGCCGGTGCTGGCCACTGAGCCCGGTCTCACGCAGGTCAATGGCCTCTTTCGCCATGGCTGGCTGATCGCGCCGGCGCTGGTGGAACAGGCCCTGCATTCGCTGGAGATGTCTGCATGATTTCCATCGTTCTCAATGGTCAGCCGCGCGAAGTGCCTGCGGGCAGCAGCTTGGCCGATCTGGTGGCCCAACTGGTCGACACGCCGCAGGCCTTGGCCACGGCCGTCAACCAGGAGTTTGTGGCGCGTGATGCGCGCGCGGCGCGCATGCTGCAGGCGGGCGATCAGGTCTACACCTTTCAACCCATTACCGGAGGCTGATCCCATGCCCATGCCCCTCGAGATCGGCGGCGCCCGCCTGGAAAGCCGCTTCTTCCTCGGCACTGCCGGCTATCCCTCGCCCAAGGTCTTGCAAGACGCGATTGCGGTCTCGGGCACGCAGGTGGTGACGGTGGGCCTCAAGCGCCAGCTGGCGGGTGACGGTCAGCCCAATGATTTTTTGGCGATGGTGCGCGACACGGGCGCGCGACTCCTGCCCAATACCGCGGGATGCCGCACGGCCAACGAGGCGGTGACGCTGTCGAAGATGGCGCGCGAGTTGTTTGGTACGAACTGGATCAAGCTGGAAGTGGTGGGCGACGAGCACACCTTGCAGCCCGATCCCTTTGAGTTGGTCGAGG
>JBIKUT010000043.1:0-10551 GCA_044347465.1 Ramlibacter sp. | reverse complement strand
AAGGACCAGAGCTTTTACTTTCTGGAGATGAACACCCGGCTGCAGGTGGAGCATCCGGTGACCGAGTGCATCACGGGCCTGGACCTGGTCGAACTCATGATCCGCGTCGCGGCCGGCGAGAAGCTGCCCCTTGCGCAAGCCGATGTGAAGCGTGAGGGCTGGGCCATCGAGTGCCGCATCAACGCCGAAGACCCGTTCCGCGGTTTCCTGCCGTCCACCGGCCGCCTGGTGCGCTTTCAGCCGCCATCGGAGACCATGTTCGCTGCTGACACCGGCGCGCTGCAAGGCGTGCGCGTGGACACCGGCGTGACCGAAGGCGGCGAGATCCCGATGTACTACGACTCCATGATCGCCAAGCTGATCGTGCACGGTACCGATCGCAATGACGCCATCGCCAAGATGCGCGAGGCGCTCAATGGCTTCGTGATTCGGGGCGTCTCCAGCAACGTGCCGTTTCAGGCGGCGCTCTTGGCGCACCCCCAGTTCAAGGCGGGCGACTTCAACACCGGTTTCATCGCCGAGCATTACGGCAAGGGCTTCCGCGCCGAAGATGTGACGCACGACGACCTGCGTCTGCTGATCGCCTTGTCCGCTTATGTAAACCGCCGTTCGCTCGAGCGCTCGTCGGGTATCACCGGGCAGCTGCGAGGTCACGAGTTCAAGGTGGGATCGGATTTCGTGGTGGTCCAACTGGGTGAGAACGGTCAGCACGTTCACCACCCGGTGCGGGTCGACGGCTTCGACATCGACAGCGGCGCCAGCGTGATCGAGGTCGAGGGCAAACTGTTCGACCTGCGTAGCAACTGGCACCTGGGGGGCGCGCGCATTCGCGGCACCGTCAATGGCCAGCCCTTCACCGCGCAGGTCGAGCGGGGTCTGGCGCGTAGCCCGGTGGCCATCGCCATCAGCCACAACGGCACGCGCATGGAGACGGTGGTGCTCGGCACTCGGACCGCTGAATTGTTCAAGCTGATGCCGTACAAGGCGCCGCCCGACATGAGCCGATTCCTGCTCTCGCCCATGCCGGGCTTGCGGGGGGATGTGGCCGTTCAACCCGGTCAGAAGGTGCAGGCGGGCGAGCGTCTGGCGGTGATCGAGGCCATGAAGATGGAGAACGTGCTGTTCGCGGTGGCCGATGGCGTGGTGGGCAAGCTGCTCGCGTCCAAGGGCGAGTCGCTGGCGGTGGACCAGGCGATCTTGGAGTTCGAATGAGCACGCAACGCCCCTTCAAGGTGCTGGGTGTCCAGCAGATTGCCATCGGCGGTCCCAGCAAGGCGCGCCTGAAGACGCTCTGGGTCGATCTGTTCGGCCTGGAGGTCACCGGCAACTTCGTGAGCGAGCGCGAGAACGTCGACGAAGACATCTGCGCGATCGGCGCCGGCCCCTTCAAGGTCGAAGTCGATTTGATGCAGCCGGTGGATCCCGAGAAGAAACCGGCGGTGCACACCACACCGCTCAATCACATCGGCCTGTGGGTGGACGATCTGCCCACCGCGGTGCAGTGGTTGACCGCGCAGGGCGTGCGCTTCGCACCGGGCGGCATCCGCAAGGGGGCCGCGGGGTTTGACATCACCTTCATCCACCCCAAGGGCAACGAGGAGTTGCCGATCGGCGGGGAGGGGGTGCTGATCGAGCTGGTGCAGGCGCCACCGCCGGTGGTCGAGGCCTTCACGGCCCTGGCGCGCGGTTAAGGCGCGCCCACGGTTCAATCGACCGTGACGTTGGCGTCCTTGATCACCTTGGCCCAGCGCACAGCCTCGGCGCGCACGAAGGTGCCCATTTGCTCGGACGTGTTGGCAATCGGCTCTGCCCCGTAATCGGCAAAGCGCTGCTGGATGTCGGCTTGCTTGAGGGCGTCGACGAACGCGGCATTGAGCGTTTGCACGATGGCCGCCGGGGTGCCGGCGGGCGCGACCACCCCGAACCAGGTCACGGCCTGCATGCCGGGCAAACCCACCTCCGAGAAGATCGGCACATCGCGGATCACCGCCGAGCGCTTGCTGTCGGCCACCGCGATGATGCGGATCTTGCCGCCCTTGTGCAGGGCCGCCGATGCGCCCAGATTGTCAAAGAACACATCGACCTGACCGCCGGTGAGGTCGGTGAGCGCCGGCGCCGTCCCTTTGTAGGGGACATGGATCATCTGCGTGCCCGTGAGCGACTGGAACAGGTTGGCCGTGAGGTGCGAGGTGCTGCCATTGCCCTGGGAGGCATAGGTGACCTTGCCCGGGTTGGCGCGCAAGTACGCCAGAAACTCCGGCACGTTCTTCACGGGTAGCTTGTTGCTGATCGCCAGCACGTTCGGCACGGCGGCCATGACGGTGACCGGCACGAAGCGGGTCGAGTCATACGGCAGCTTGGGATAAAGCGACGCATTGATCGCCAGCGGGCCCGGGGGCGAGGCCAGAAGGGTGTAGCCGTCGGGATCCGCCTTGGCGACGAAATCGGCGCCGATGTTGCCGCCCGCGCCCGTGCGGTTTTCCACCACCACACCCTGAGGGAAGCGGGCGCGCATTTTCTCGGCCAGCAGGCGCGGCAGGATGTCGGCGGTGCCGCCGACGGGGAAGGGGACGATCACGCGGATCGGTTTGTTGGGGAAGTCGGCGGTCTGGGCCGGGGCCAGGGGCGCCACGAAAGCCAGGAGGGCAGCGGCCACGCGCAGGCCCGAGGTCAGTTGCTTCATGTTGTCGTCCTATAGGTGCCCAATGAGAAACGGGCAGCGCGGATTATGGAGCCGGGCTTTTCCGCGTGCGCAAAGACCCCGGGTGAGCGTTGAGGTGTCGTCTGTAGTTTCAAAGTTGTACTTCTCCCGTGTGGCGTCGTAGATTGCCGCGGCGCCAGTGCCGGGCGCGCTTTGTCTCACAGGAGTCCCCCATGAAAAAACGCAGCTTCCTTCTCGGCGCCGGGATCGCGGCCGCCTGCACCGCGGCCTGGCCTCTCGAGCGCCGACGCCTGCATCCCACGCCCGACACGATGCCGGTGCTGACCGTCTTCGGCCGTATCAGCCGCAGCAACCGCGGTCGGGTCGACAAGGTCCATGACCAACTGCTCAAACGACATGCGGTCACGTTTGATCGGGCGTTCACGTACACCTTGGCCGACCTTCTGCAACTGCCCGCCGTGTCCATCGCTCCCACCCTGGAGTACGACGCACGGTCGCACGGACTGAGTGGTCCTTCGCTGCTGAACGTGCTGCTGGCAGCAGGTGTGGATACCGAGGCTGCGTTGCAGGTGGGGATACGCGCACTCGATGGCTACCGCGTCATGTTGCCGATGGCCCAGGTGCGGGAGCGCGCCATGATTGTGGCCACCCACCTGGACGACAAGCCGCTGTCCATCGGGGGGCTGGGGCCACTGTGGTCCGTGTTCGACCCGGTCAGCGTGCCGCGCCTGAAAGACAAGCCCCTGACTGAACGCTACGCCGAGTGCCCCTGGGGCACTTATTGCATCGAGGTCGCGGGCTGAGCCTCAGGAAGCACTCTGAGTGCGCGCGCGCGCGCGGGCCAGTGCCGCCTCGATCACCGCCCGCTTGCGCGCCGCCTCGGCGCCCTGCGCGTCGTGCGTGTGCGCGGGCAGGTCCGCCAGCTTGGCGCGCGCCTTGGCCTCTAAGCGCTCTTGCTGCTCGCGCGTTTCGCGCGCCTGACGCTCTTGGTGAAATTCATAGCGGCCCAGTGCTTCCTGCGCCTGCGCGGGCGACCAGGCGTCCCACCCCGTGCGCGTGCCGGTGACGTTCTCCAGCTCGATGCAGTCGACCGGGCATACCGGAATGCATAACTCGCAGCCGGTGCAGGCCGGCTCGATCACGGTGTGCATGCGCTTGTTGCTGCCCACGATGGCGTCGGTGGGGCAGGCCTTGATGCACAACGTGCAGCCGATGCACCAGGCCTCGTCGATCACGGCCACCGTGCGCGGGCCTTCGGTGCCGTGTGCGGGGTCCAGGGCGAGCGCTGGACGGCCGGTGAGGGCGGCCAGGCGCTGCACGCCCTGCGCGCCCCCGGGCGGGCAGCGATTGATCGGAGCCTGTTCGTCGGCGATGGCCTGCGCGTAGGCGGCGCAGTCTGGGTAGCCGCAGCGCGTGCACTGCGTCTGCGGCAGCGCCGCGTGCAGGCGTGCGGCCAGCGGGCTCACTCGGAGGGCGTGGCGGTCGCAGCGACCTTGCGCGAGGCGCGGGCCGGTTTGCCCGCTTCGTGGTGCTTGAGGATGAAGTCACGCACCTCGGGGTAGACCCCATCGCGCCAGCGGCGGCCGCTGAAGATGCCGTAGTGGCCCGCGCCCTTGACCTCCAGATGCTTCTGGCGGCTCTTGGGCACGTTGTGGCACAGGGCGTGTGCGGCTTCGGTCTGGCCCGAGCCAGAGATGTCGTCCAGTTCGCCTTCGACCGTGAGGTGGGCGGTGGTCGTGATGTCCTGGGGCCGCACGCGTTCGAGCTTGCCTTCCGGGTTGCGCACGTCCCAGGTGCCATGGACCAGGCTGAACTCCTGGAACACCGTGCGGATGGTCTCCAGGTAGTAGTCGGCGTCCATGTCCAGCACGGCGTTGTATTCGTCGTAGAACTTGCGGTGCGCCTCGGCGCTGGCCTCATCGCCCACGATCAGGTGCTTGAAGTAGTCGTAGTGGCTCGAGAGGTGACGGTCCGGGTTCATGGCCACAAAGCCGGTGTGCTGCAAGAAGCCCGGGTAGACGCGTCGGCCTGCGCCCGGAAAGTTCGACGGCACGCGGTAGATCACGTTGTTCTCGAACCACTCGTAGCTCTTGTTCATCGCCAGGTTGTTCACCGCCGTCGGCGATTTGCGGGCGTCGATGGGCCCACCCATCATGGTCATGGTCAGGGGCGTGGTCTCGCCGCGCGAGGCCATGAGCGAGATGCCTGCCAGCACCGGCACCGTGGGCTGGCACACGCTGATCACATGGCAGTTGCCATACTGAGACTGCACATGACGGATGAACGTCTGCACATAGTTCACGTAGTCGTCCAGGTGGAACTCGCCTTCCTCCAGGGGCACGGTACGCGCGTTCTTCCAGTCGGTGATGTAGACCTTGTGGTCACGCAGCAGGGCCTGCACGGTGTCGCGCAGCAGCGTGGCGTAGTGACCCGACAGGGGCGCCACCACCAGCACGGCGGGCTGCTTTTTCATGGCCTCCAGACGGGCCGGGTTGTCCGTGAAGCGCTTGAAGCGACGCAACTCGCAAAAGGGCAGGTCCAGGGCGACGGTCTCGTGGACCACCACATCGGCGCCCTCCACGTTCACCGCCTTGATACCGAACTCCGGCTTTTCGTAGTCTTTGCACAGGCGGTACATCAGCTCGTAGCCCGCCGAGACCCGCTGCGACATCGGGTTCTGAGCCATGGGCAGCAAGGGGTTGCTATACAGCTTGGCCGCGGCCTGGGCGAAGTCAGCGAAGGGTTCCATCAGGGAGCGCTGGGCTTCGTAGATCTGGTAGAGCATGGTGCGGTCCGGTTGAGTGCAGCAAGAATTATCAGGGCCAAGTCCCTGGGGCTCTTTAACTGAACTGCATTAATTGCTGCAATGCGGCAAAACGTGAATTGTTCACGCAAGCGGGCCATTCGCCAAGCGCTAAATTGACGAATGAGTCGCCGCAAAAAAGCCGCCCGGAGGCGGCTTTTAGGTAAAAAGGACTACACAAGCCAATGGCCGGGGCTTACATCACCTTGGCAATGGACTGACAGACGTAGTCGATGTTTTTGCTATTGAGGGCCGCCACGCACATCCGGCCGGTGTCGGTGCCGTAGACGCCAAATTCGGAGCGCAGGCGAACCATCTGGTCTTTGGACAGGCCCGAGTAGCTGAACATGCCGATCTGGTCGGTGATGAAGCGCATGTCCTGCTGCACGCCGGCAGCCTTCAGGCGCTCGACCAGGGCACTGCGCATTTGCTTGATCCGCACGCGCATGCCGCCGAGTTCTTGCTCCCACAGGGCGCGCAGGGCGGGGGTGTTCAGGACGGTGGCCACCACGGTGCCGCCGTGGGTGGGCGGGTTGCTGTAGTTGGTGCGGATCATGATCTTCAGCTGCGACAGCACGCGGTCGGCCTCGGACTTGTCCGTGCACAGCACCGACAGGGCCCCCACGCGCTCGCCGTACAGGCTAAAGCTCTTGGAAAACGAGGTGGAGACCAGGAAGGTCTGGCCCGAGGCGGTGAACTTGGCGACCGCCGCACCGTCTTCGGCGATGCCATGGCCGAAGCCCTGGTAGGCCATGTCCAGGAAAGGCACCAGGCCGCGCGCTTTGCAGGCGGCGACCACCTGGTCCCACTGCGCGGGGGTGATGTCGTAGCCGGTGGGGTTGTGGCAGCAGGCGTGCAGCACGACGACCGTGCCAGCGGACGCCGCGTTGAGCGCGCCGAGCATGCCGTCAAAGTTCAGGCCGCGCGTGGCAGCGTCGTAGTAGGGATAGGCCTCGACGGTGAAACCGGCCTGGGCGAACAGGGCGCGGTGGTTTTCCCAGCTGGGGTCAGAGATCAGGACCTTGGCGTTCGGGTTCAGGCGCTTCAAGAAGTCGGCGCCGACCTTGAGGCCGCCGGTGCCGCCCAGGGCTTGCACGGTGGCCACGCGGCCGCTCTTGACGGGTTCGCTGTCTGCGCCGAAGACGAGGTTCTTGACGCCCTGGTCGTAGGCAACGATGCCGTCGATCGGCAGATAGCCGCGCGCCTTGGGCGCTTCGAGCAGCTGCTTTTCAGCCTGGCGCACGCAATCGAGCAGGGGCAGCTTGCCGTTGTCGTCGTAATACACGCCCACGCCGAGGTTGACTTTCTGGGGGTTGGTGTCGGCGGCGAACTGCTCGTTGAGGCCCAGGATCGGGTCGCGCGGGGCCATTTCGACAGCGGAAAACAAAGACATGGACATCCTCTGGTGTGGAAACTGCGGGTCTAAGGGGAGGGGGTGAGGCGCCAGGGCCGCGCATGCGTTACCCTGTCCGGTCGCCTGAGATTTTAAGCTGTCCCGCCCCCGCCTTCGGCCTGCCGTTTCATGTCTGAGTCTTCCCCCGCATCTTCTGCTCCTGCCGCCGCTGAGGCGACCCCGGCCGCTGCACAGGGCCAGTTCATCACCTATCCCGGCTCGCCCTTCGAGCTGTTTCAGCCTTATCCGCCGGCAGGCGACCAACCGGTGGCGATCGAACAACTGGTGCAGGGGGTACACGATGGCGAGGTGTTTCAGACCTTGCTCGGGGTGACTGGCTCGGGCAAGACCTTCACCATGGCCAACGTGATCGCCCGCCTGGGCCGACCCGCCATCGTGTTCGCCCCGAACAAGACGCTGGCGGCGCAGCTCTATAGCGAGTTTCGCGAGTTCTTCCCCAAGAACGCGGTGGAGTATTTCGTCAGCTACTACGACTACTACCAGCCCGAGGCCTATGTGCCGCAGCGCGATCTGTTCATCGAGAAGGACAGTGCGATCAACGAGCACATCGAGCAGATGCGCCTGTCGGCCACCAAGAGCGTGCTCGAGCGCCGCGACACCATCATCGTGGCCACGGTCAGCGCCATCTACGGTATCGGCGCGCCCGAGGACTACACCCAGATGCGTCTGATCGCCCGCGTCGGCGACAAGATGGGACAGCGCGATGTGATCGCCCGCCTGATCCGCATGCAGTACACGCGCAACGAGCAGGATTTCTCGCGCGGCACGTTTCGTGTGCGCGGTGACACCATCGACGTGTTCCCGGCGGAACACAGCGAGCTGGCGATCCGCATCGATCTCTTTGACGACGAGATCGAATCGCTGCAACTGTTCGATCCGCTCACCGGGCGCGTTCGCCAGAAGGTGCCGCGCTTCACGTTGTATCCCTCCAGCCATTACGTGACGCCGCGGGAGAAGGTACTGGCGGCGGTGGAGTCGATCAAGCTGGAATTAAGCGAGCGCCTCAAAGAGCTCGTGGGCATGGGCAAGCTGGTCGAGGCGCAGCGCCTGGAGCAGCGCACCCGCTTCGATCTGGAGATGCTCTCGGAAGTGGGGCACTGCAAAGGCATCGAGAACTACACGCGCCACCTCTCGGGCGCGGCGCCGGGCGAGCCGCCGTCGACCATGACCGACTACATGCCCAAGGACGCCCTGATGTTCCTGGACGAGAGTCATCAGATGATCGGCCAGCTCAATGCGATGTACAGCGGCGACCGTTCGCGCAAGACCACGCTGGTGGAATATGGCTTTCGTCTGCCCTCGGCCATGGACAACCGGCCCTTGAAGTTCGAGGAGTTTGAGCGGCGTATGCGGCAGGTGATCTTCGTGTCGGCCACGCCGGCCGACTACGAAAAGCAACACGCCGGCCAGGTGGTCGAACAGGTGGTGCGGCCTACCGGCCTGGTCGACCCCGAGGTGCAGGTGCGTCCGGCCACCGACCAGGTTGACGACGTGCTGCAGGAGATCCGCCTGCGAGTCGAGAAACACGAGCGGGTGCTGATCACCGTGCTGACCAAACGCATGGCCGAACAGCTCACCGATTACCTCAGCGACAACGGTGTCAAGGTGCGCTACCTGCATAGCGACGTGGACACGGTCGAACGGGTCGAGATCTTGCGTGATCTGCGCCTGGGGACCTTTGACGTGCTGGTGGGGATCAACTTGCTGCGTGAGGGCCTGGACATTCCCGAGGTGTCGCTGGTGGCGATTCTGGATGCCGACAAAGAGGGCTTCCTGCGCGCCGAGCGCTCCCTGATCCAGACCATCGGGCGTGCGGCGCGCAATATGAACGGCAAGGCCATCTTGTATGCCGACCGCATCACCGAGTCCATGCGCAAGGCCATGGGCGAGACCGAGCGCCGACGCGCCCGCCAGGTCGCCCACAACCTGGCCCATGGCATCACCCCGCGCGGCATCGTCAAGCAGGTGCGTGACCTGATCGACGGGGTCTACAGCGAGAAGGCAGGCCGCGAGGCCGAGCAGCAGGAGATTCAGCGCGCGCTGGTGCAGGACCTGTCCGAAAAGGACGTGGCCAAGGAAATCAAGCGCCTGGAAAAACTGATGCTGGAGCACGCCCGCAACCTGGAGTTCGAGCAGGCTGCCCGTGTGCGCGACCAGCTCACGGTGCTGCGCGCCCAGGCCTTTGGCGGGCCCGGGCACGACAACGTCATCCCCCTGCGCCCCCAGTGAGGCGAGGTCCGTTTGGCCTTGCGGGGCTAAAATGTGACTGGCCGGTCTATTAACCCGAGCGTCTCTGTCGGTTTTGGGATATACTTGACCACGACAGTCAAGAACAAGACAGCCAGAAAAAAGACAGCCAGAGGGGCGGCACGAGCCGCGTAGAGGGTGAAGACAGGCCGGGAATCCTCCCGACGATTTGTAGTTACCTGCCAAGCAAAACAAGGAGCTTGCCATGCGTCTCACAACCAAAGGCCGCTTTGCGGTCACCGCGATGATTGACCTGGCCCTGCGCCAGAACAACGGCCCCGTGACCCTGGCGGCCATCAGCCAGCGTCAGCAGATCTCGCTGTCCTATCTGGAACAGCTGTTTGGCAAGCTGCGTCGCCACGAGCTGGTCGAATCGACCCGCGGCCCCGGCGGCGGCTACACCCTGGGTCGCAAGGCCGCAGAAATCACCGTTGCCGACATCATCGTGTCGGTCGACGAACCCCTGGACGCCACCCAGTGCGGCGGCAAGGAAAACTGCACGGGTGAGGGTGGTCGCTGCATGACCCACGAGCTGTGGTCGTCCCTGAACCAGCGCATGGTCGAATTCCTGGATTCGGTCACCCTGCAAAAGCTGGTTGACGAACAACTCGCCAAAGGCGTGCAGATCGAAGACAAGCCGGCCATCAAGCGTGCGATTTCCAGCGCCCCCGTGGTCAAGCCGATTCGTGTCAACGCCCCCAACTCGGTGTTCGCACTGGGTGCGGCGCTCGCCGCCAAGGGCTGATCCGTCTCGCGTCTCCCCCACTTGCGTTCTGGATCGACATGACCCCGCACTTCCCGATTTACATGGACTACGGCGCCACCACGCCGGTCGACCCGCGCGTGGTAGACGCGATGATTCCCTGGTTGCGCGAGCACTTCGGCAACCCGGCATCGCGCAGCCACGCCTGGGGCTGGGAAGCGGAAGAAGCCGTCGAGAAGGCGCGCAAAGACGTGGCCGATCTGATTGGCGCCGACCCGCGCGAGATCGTCTGGACCTCCGGTGCCACCGAGTCCAACAACCTCGCCATCAAGGGCGCAGCGCAGTTCTACAAAACGCGTGGCAAGCACCTGATCACGGTCAAGACCGAGCACAAGGCGGTTCTGGACACCATGCGCGAGCTCGAGCGCCATGGCTTTGAGGTGACTTACCTCGAGGTGCAAGAAGACGGCTTGCTGGATCTGGACGCCTTCAAGGCGGCCCTGCGGCCCGACACCATCCTGGCCAGCGTCATGTTCGTGAACAACGAAATCGGCGTGATCCAGGACATCCCCACGATCGGCGCGATCTGCCGTGAGAAGGGGATCATTTTTCACGTGGACGCCGCGCAGGCCACGGGCAAGGTCGCCATCGACCTGGTCACGCTGCCGGTGGACCTCATGAGCCTGGCCTCGCACAAGTCGTATGGCCCTAAGGGCATCGGC
>JBIKUT010000361.1:0-2718 GCA_044347465.1 Ramlibacter sp. | reverse complement strand
CGACGGCCTGGATGGTTTTCTTGCCCTGGGGGCCGCCTTCGTGGCGGATCGCGACGACCGAGGGCTCGTCCAGGACGATGCCGCGGTCGCGAACGAAGATCAGGGTGTTGGCCGTGCCCAGGTCAATGGCCAGGTCGGTGGAAAAATAGCGTCGGAAGGCTCCGAACATCTGGACGTCCTCGTTGTCTTGCAAAAGCGGCCGCAAGGTGCGGCCGGCGGTGGGTCAGTGGGTGGGTCGGTTCAGGGGGCTGAAACCGCAGGCCGACAGGCCTGCCCCAGAGGGAATCCCGAAGGCGGGATAATACCCGATCAGTCGTGTTCTCCCCGAGGAAACACGCTTCAAATTGCCCCGATGGGTGGCTTTTTCCCGCACGCATTGCCCATGGCCCTGAATCCGAACGACATCCAACGCATCGCCCACCTGGCGCGACTCGAACTCCAGCCCGCCGAGAGCGACCGCATGCTCGGGCGAATCAACGGCTTTTTCAGCCTGGTCGAGCGCATGCAGGGCGTGGACACCACTGGCATCGAGCCGTTGGCCCACCCGGTGGCCGCCTTCCAGGATATCGCCCTGCGCCTGCGCGAGGACGTCGCCAGCGAACCCGATCAGCGCGAGGCCAATCAGCGCAGCGCCCCGGCCGTCGAGGCCGGTTTGTTCCTCGTGCCGAAGGTGATCGAATGATTCACGACCTGGACGTCACCCAATTGGCAGGTGTCCTGCGCCGGCGCGAGGTGTCGGCGCTCGAGGCGGCGCAGCATTTCCTGACTCGCATCGAGGCCCAGTCGGACTTGGGGGCCTTCCTGGCTACCGACCCCGAGGCCACTCTGGCCCAGGCCCGGGCGGCGGACGCCCGGCTGGCCGCGGGCGACACTGCGCCCCTGCTGGGGGTGCCGATCGCCCACAAGGACATTTTTGTTACTCGCGACTTCCCCACCACCGCTGGCTCGAAGATGCTGGCGGGTTACCGCTCGCCCTTTGATGCCACCGTGGTCGACCGCCTAGCGCAGGCCGGCATGGTGACCCTGGGCAAGCTCAATTGCGACGAGTTCGCCATGGGCTCGTCCAATGAGAACTCGGCTTTCGGGCCCGTCAAGAACCCCTGGGACCGCGCGCGTGTGCCCGGTGGCTCCTCGGGTGGCAGCGCCGCGGCGGTGGCCGCGCGCCTGGCCCCGGCCGTGACCGGCACCGACACCGGCGGCTCGATCCGCCAGCCCGCCTCGTTTTGCGGCATCACCGGCATCAAGCCCACCTACGGCCGCGCGTCGCGCTACGGGATGATTGCCTACGCGTCCAGCCTCGACCAGGCGGGCCCCATGGCGCGCAGCGCACAAGACTGCGCGCTCTTGCTCTCGAGCCTGTGTGGCCCCGATCCGGATCGCGATTCCACCTCGCTGGACGTGCCCGCCGAGGATTTCTCGCGCGCCCTGAATGACGACCTCACGGGGCTGCGCATTGGCGTGCCGCGCGAGTTTTTCGGTGAGGGCCTGGCGGCCGATGTGCGCGCTGCTATCGATGCCGCACTGGCCCAGTATCAGAAGCTGGGGGCGACGTTGGTGGACATCACCTTGCCCCGCACCGAGCTGTCCATCCCGGTCTATTACGTGATCGCGCCGGCCGAGGCCTCGTCCAATCTTTCGCGCTTTGACGGCGTGAAATTCGGCCACCGCGCGAAGCACTACACCGACCTCTTGGACATGTACAAGAAGACCCGCGCCGAAGGTTTTGGCGAAGAGGTCAAGCGCCGCATCATGACCGGCACCTATGTGCTCTCGCACGGTTACTACGACGCCTACTACCTGCAAGCGCAGAAGATCCGCCGCATGATCGCCGACGATTTTCGCCAAGCCTTCACGCAGTGCGATGTCATCGCGGGCCCGGTGGCGCCCAGCGTGGCATGGGCCCTGGGTGACAAGGCCGACGATCCGGTGGCCAGTTACCTGGCTGACATCTACACGCTGCCCGCTTCGCTGGCGGGGCTGCCGGGCATGAGCGTGCCCTGCGGCTTCGGCGAAGGCGGCATGCCGGTGGGCCTGCAGCTGATAGGCAACTACTTTGGCGAGGCGCGCCTTCTGAATGCCGCCCACCGCTTTCAGCAGGCCACTGATTTCCATCTTCGCAAGCCGGAGGGAGTGCTGTGAGCCCCCACGCGTCTAAATTGATCCAGGGCTACGAGGTCGTGATCGGCTTCGAGACGCACGCCCAGCTCTCCACCCACTCCAAGATCTTCAGCCGCGCGTCTACCGCCTTCGGCGCTGCCCCCAACACGCAGGCCTGCGCGGTCGATCTGGCCTTGCCTGGCACGCTGCCGGTCATGAACCTGGGCGCGGTGCAACGCGCCATCGAGTTCGGCTTGGCGGTGGGCTCGCACATCGCGCCGCGCAGCGTGTTCGCGCGCAAGAATTATTTCTACCCCGATCTGCCCAAGGGCTACCAGATCAGCCAGTACGAGATCCCGGTGGTGCAAGGCGGCGAGGTGAGCTTCTTCCTCGAGACCGGCAAGGGCGCCGACGCGACGCTGGAGAAAAAAACCGTGCGCCTGGTGCGCGCCCACCTCGAAGAAGACGCTGGCAAGTCCTTGCACGAAGACTTCGTCGGCCAATCAGGCATCGACCTCAATCGCGCCGGCACGCCGCTCTTGGAGATCGTCACCGAGCCCGACATCCGCTCCTCGGCCGAGGCCGTGGCCTATGCCAAGGAGTTGCACAAGATCGTCACCT
>JBIKUT010000360.1:0-2720 GCA_044347465.1 Ramlibacter sp. | reverse complement strand
GGGCCACACCATCTTGGAGCGCTATGGCATGAGCGAGACGGTGATGCTCACCTCCAATCCCTACCTGGCGCAAGACGGCGAACGCCGCGGCGGCACCGTGGGTTTCCCGCTACCTGGCGTGGGCCTGCGCGTGCGCGGCGATGAGGGGCGTGATCTGCCGGTGGGCGAGATCGGCGGTATCGAGGTGCGCGGACCCAATGTGTTCAAGGGCTATTGGCGCATGCCCGAGAAGACGAAAGAGGAATTCACGGCCGATGGCTGGTTCAAAACCGGTGATGTGGGTCGCATCGACGCGCGCGGCTACGTGACCATCGTGGGCCGCAGCAAAGACCTGATCATCAGCGGTGGCTACAACGTCTACCCCGCCGAGATCGAGGGCTACATCAACGACATGCCCGGCGTGGCCGAGAGCGCGCTGGTGGGTGTGCCGCATCCGGACTTCGGCGAGGTCGGGGTGGCGGTGGTGGTGGCCAAGCCGGGCACGCGCCTGGAGGGGGACGCCCTCATCGCGTCGCTCAAGTCGCAGCTGGCGAACTTCAAGATTCCCAAGCGCTGCTTCGTGGTGGACGATCTGCCCCGCAACACCATGGGCAAGGTGCAAAAGAACTTGCTGCGAGACCAGTACAAGGCCTTGTTCGCCTGAGCCTGATCGCAGGTCGGCCTTACTTCTGGCCCACCACGTAGCGTACGAAGCCGTCGGCGCTGGCGTGACGGTCGTACAGGCTTCGCGCGGCGGTGTTGTCCTCGCGCGTCATCCAGTACAGGCGGGCCCAGCCCTCGGCCCGCATCGCATGGCGCAGCCACTCGATCAGGGCCCCGCCAATGCCGTGCCCGCGCGCGGAGGGCATGACGTAGAGGTCTTCGAGGTAGCACACGGGTTGCGTTTCCCAAGTGGCCTCATGCACCACGCAGTGGGCGAAGCCATAGACCTGGCCGTCGACTTCGGCGATCAGGCACATCACCGCCGATTCGGGATCGAGGATGCGTTGCCAGGTGCGGTCGGTGACCTCGGGCGCGAGCGTGGTGCCGTAGAAACTGCAGTAGCCGCTCCAAAGGTCGCGCCAGCTTTTCTCGTCGCTCGGGCGAGCCGCTCGGATGGTCAGGGGCGTCATGGCGTTCGATTGTGCCTGCCAGCGTGAAGGGCGCGGCGGCGGTGTCCGACACGCTTACGCCTGAGGCGCTGCTTCAGCTGCTTAAGCCCTTGTAGGCCATGTAGGCGCTCAGCGCATACAGGATGGCGGCGAACACTTTCTTGAGTGTCTTGATAGGCAGTGCATGGGCCGCCTTCGCGCCCTGGGGGGCGGTCAGCACGCTGGCGCCGGCGATCACGGCCAATCCGGGCAGCCACACGTAGCCGAAGGAGCCTTCGGGCAAGTCGCTGACGTTCTGGCCCGCCAGGACATAGCCGATCACGTTAGCCAATGCAATCGGAAAGCCCATGGCCGCCGAGGTGGCGACCGCGTTGTGGATCGCCACGTTGCACCAGATCATGAAGGGCACGCTGGCGAAGCCACCGCCGGCACCCACCAGACCCGAGAGAAAACCGATCACACCGCCCGCCACGAGTTGCCCGCCGGTGCCGGGCATCTGCCGGGTGGGCTTGGGCTTCTTGTCTTGAAGCATTTGCGTGGCCGAGAAGCCCACGAACACGGCGAAGAACAGGGCCAGCCAGCTGCCCTTGAGAAGCGAGAACACGCCCAGGCTGGCGATCAGGCTGCCCACGACGATGCCGGGTGCGAACCGCTTGAAGATGTCCCAGCGCACCGCGCCGCGCTTGTGGTGGGCGCGCACGCTAGACAGCGAGGTGAAGATGATGGTGGCCATCGAGGTGGCGATGGCCATCTTGACGGCCAGCTCGGGCGCGATGCCGCGCGCGGCGAGCAGGTAGGTGAGGAAAGGCACCAGGATCATGCCGCCCCCGATCCCCAGGAGGCCCGCGAGAAAGCCCGTGCAGATGCCCAGGATGGCGAGTTCGATCAGGAGGAGGAGGTCCATCGGTGTCTCTTGTTGTTCTTCTTGAAAAAGGTGCCTGCAATGCCACCGGACCGGCATCCTGAACCGGGGTTCAGGTGGGCGAGGTCACCCCCGCGTTGGGTTCATCTGACGCGAGACGATCACGCTCGCGGGGTTTGTTCCAAGCCCGTGCTCTAAGAGCATTGGTTCAAGGAAATATAAAGCCCGGCACGCATTGCAGACACGGGCCATTGTAGGCGCTTCGATGCGCTGCGGGGCCCCGCGATCAGAGTAACTGACCGTCGTTGCCCAGGACCTGATCGATGCGCGCCACCAGTTGGTTGACACGTTCCTGCGCGTGTGCGTCGGGGGTGGCATCGGTGGGTGTGTCGGGCGACGAAGTCGGTGCGGCCGCAGCGGGTGCGACGCGGTCGGTGAGGTCAAAGGCGAGGTTCAAGGCGGCGAGCACCGCGATGCGGTCGCGGGCCTTGACCTTGCCGGCGTCGCGGATGCGGCACATCGCGCTGTCGACCTTGTCGACGGCTTCGCGCAGACGCGCCTCTCCGCCTTCGGGGCATCCGAGCAGGTAGCTCTGGCCCATGATCTGAACTTCGATCTGGTTCATTGCGCGCGGGCCGCCGCTCAGGCAGCGTTCTTGGCTTCGGGCAGGCGCTCCAGGAGCGCATCGACGCGCGAGCGGGCTGCGGACAGACGCGACTTGAGCGAATCGCGTTCCTGGGTGAGGGCTTCGAGTTGCGACACCAGCA